>CAJWAC010000015.1 GCA_913020555.1 uncultured Polaribacter sp.
CTTTGTATACTGTGTTTTCTACAGTCATATCTTCACTTAGAGCCCATCCAACAATTTTTCTGTCCGCTAAATCTAGCATCGTGGTTAAATAAACCCATTTATCCTTACATCGAATGTAGGTAATATCAGAAACCCAAACCTTACCTAATTCCGTTACATTAAAATTCCTGTTCAATAGATTAGGACTGATCTTATAATCATGATTAGAATCGGTTGTAGTCACATACTTTCTTTTGGCCTGACTCTTTATTCCCATTTGCCGCATAAGCCTTGAAATATAGGAAGGATGATAATTATATCCCTGTCTAGCTAACATTTTCGTTATTTTATAACTTCCATAAACTTTGCGATTTTCTTGCCAAATTTGAATGATTTTTGATGTAAGAATTGTCGTTTTACTTCTCTTTATATGATTGCTATTTCGTTGCCATTGATAATAGGAATTTCTACTAATCTTTAAAATATTACACATCTTCTCAACAGAATATTGGGTTGTATTATCACTAATAAACCTATATTTTAATTGTCGCTCTTGGAGAAGATGCTCACCGCCTTTTTTAAGATATCTCTTTCTATCTCTGCATTCCTAAGTTGCTTCTTTAAAGCTTTAATCTCTTTCTGTTCTGGAGTTAAGCTTGGTGTTCCTGATCCAGTAAAGGATTCTCGATTAGATAAATAGGTTCGTTTCCAACTACGAATACTAGCTGGATGAACACCATACTCTTTACCTAGATCCTCTGCTCTTTGACCTGAGAGCATTAACTCAACTAACATAATTTTAAAGTCCTTGTCGTATCTTTTTGTTTTACTCATAATTCAAATATATTCATTTATGAGCTGTTTTAACTGTAACTATAAAAGTAGGCATTCCAGAATGTAAGTTTACAACTATCAGTTTGTTTACAACAATTCATGCTTTTTACAATAGTCATAGGGAAAGCTTTTCCGTGATCAGCTGCTTCTTCAGTCAAATGC
Organism: uncultured Polaribacter sp.; assembly: GCA_913020555.1. Taxonomy (GTDB): domain Bacteria; phylum Bacteroidota; class Bacteroidia; order Flavobacteriales; family Flavobacteriaceae; genus Polaribacter. The sequence goes on from CAJWAC010000015.1 coordinate 976, forward strand.
TCTAGTAATAATTTTTTGTTGTTAAAATGGTTTACTTTAGAAACAAATCCTTTTACTTGCGCAATCAAGTCTTTTTTTCTAATTCTCCGTTTGATATAAATACATTTGAATTTATATCTTTTGAATTTTGAGTCAAAATAGAATTGTTATTAAATATATACGAATCGTCTAATAAATTGAGGTTTTATTAATCTAATTTAGGTTTTTAGTTAAAAAAAAAACGGAAAATAATCTGAACAAAACTAAAGCTCGTTTAAAATATAAATAAAATTTGCAGTTACTGAATTAAAAAAAATGAAAATAATGAAAACATAATAACACCTATAATTAATTTTGGTTCAGTGCTAAACAAAAATACAAGTATGGAATAAAGTCCGAATTCTAGGCAGAATTATCTTGTGATGATTTACAAGGAAACTATAATTGAGATCGTTAGATTTAATTGTACCTAATCCTAAATAAATGGCTGCATTATTTGTTGCGTAATGTGGAAAAAATTACAAAATAAATACATCGATTCAAATTAGTTGAAAAGACATCCTTCTAATTTAATTATTTCGTCTGTTTGAAGAAAATCTTCCGAATATGTTTTTTCAGAAGGACTGAAAATAACTGTTTGACCATCGCCTTCAGTGGTTGAAAAATGGAGCAAACCATCAACAACTTCAAATTTATAGGTTATAGAATATTCAATTTAGTTACTAGAACCATAAAAATCATAATCAAACGCAAAAACATCCATTTCGTCTCTTTTGATTTCTACATTCCATTTTATTCCATTATAAGTTGTTTCACCTAATTGCCATCCTTTACAATATGAGATAACAGGTTTTATATTAAAGAAGGATATAAAATGTCTATCGGCTGTGAATTTTTGAAACTTTATATCAGAAAAATCACTATAATAATTTTCTGAATCTGTCCATACTGTCCCATCATATTTATTTAAAAATCGACACATTTTTGCTCCCCAACCTGGACCACAATACTGATATGCCGGTGGTTCCAAGCCAGGGTATTTCACTCCACTTGCATCTGTTACAATATCTTGCTCTCCAAATTCTGGATGCTCAATTGTATCATAACTTTTTGAACAAGAAAACAAGATTAATAAGAAAAGAGATGATAATAGTCTCATATGATGTCTTAAAAGTACAAAATTAAAAGTACTTTATCAAGTTACGTCAACAAAAAAGGCTTTGAAACCTGCTACGAAGATGAAGTATTTTTATCTATTAATTTAAATTTCACCTTAATTGGTAATTATTATTCCATGCTCTAATCTTATAGATTTTGTTTCTGTTACCTTGTTTCCACGACTACCTTTATTTAGAACTTTTATTTTTACGCGTTGAGTACTGTCTTTTAAATTGTTGTTTTGAGCAAAAATAGTATTGAAAGCTGCAACTTCGAATAATAAAATTAATTTATTAATATTCATCGGTTAACGCTTGATTTTGTATTTATTAATGTTTTGTTGTGTGGTAGGATGTGTTTTTGGGTATGAGAAATTTCCTTAAAAAAAAGCAGAAATAGTATAAATGCAAAGAACTTTATGTAAGTGAGAAATTTGTGATTTTAGTAAACTGGATAAGTTTATAATTCATTTAAATTATAATTGGCTGTTGAAATATTTTTAACAAAAATTAGTCCATCATATGTTTCACAATAAATTTTATTCATCATAATTTTATGTATTGATTTTGGCTTATATCCACCTGCTGCTATCAGCAATTGTTTTTGTTTTGTGTTAAAAAATTTTGTGACCTCATTTTCATTTGCTTTTTGTAAATCAATAAAGTAAATATCTTTTTTAACACATGATAGTGTTTTAGCATATGTTCTTTTAAATGGTTTCTCTATGTTGTAGGTTTTCCAATGATTTCCTTTTTTTTTATCTATCACAAAGCCATCTATTTTTCCTGCTCCAAAGTCAAATCCAATGCTATAATAACGGTTATTATAAAAGTCTTTTAGATGACGCCCTAAGTTTGTTATGCCACTTCCATAATAGTACATTTCTTTTTTATTGATGTGTTCATTATGAGCCCAAATAAAAATTTTTTCGTTTTTAGATTGATTATTTACTATCCATTTAACATTTTCAAACATTTTAAAATCTCTGAATTTTGTTCTTTTTGGATATTGCTCTCCAGTTAAAGAAGCAAACTGCGTATAACTTATTAGATAATCTAAACTTCTTAGAATATACTTATACTCTTTATTATTTGTTTTTGAATTTATTATTTTTTGTTTTAATTCATTTAGTTTTGGTATTTGCATTTTCCACCAATCGTCTTTTTTACTAAAATCTATAATCTTGTTTGCACAATTATCAACAATAGTTAAAAAGTTTTCATCAACTTTAATAGTATTATCATTAACATACTTTCTTATTTGCTCATTGATTTTTTTTCCAGTTTGAATATCCATTCCGTAAAAACGAATTCGTTCTTCCTCGGGTTTATTAAAATTATAATCTCTCATCCATTGCAAAAGATTAACTATTTCTTCGGAACACCAAAAACCGATATTAAAATTTTTTGCAATAGTCTTAATATCTCCCTTTCCACCATTTAACCATTCATTTATTCCTGACTCAGCTTGATAGGATTCTTCCATTATAAAAGTTTTTAAGCCTTGAGTTTTTACCAGGTATTTGAAGAATTTAGCCTTTAGATTAAAAAATTCTTTTGTATTATGGGAGGCTTCACCAAACCCATAAATTTTTGCATTGGCGAATTTATTTGGTGTATTATTTTTAAAAATTACAAGTTCAGAATCAGGGTTTGCGTCTTCAATTTCAATTGAATTTTCATTTATCCACTTTATGGCTTTATTATTTTGCCCATTAATTGTAAATAATGTAATTAGCATTGTGAAAATTAAATGCTCTATCTTCATGATGTTATTTTAATTATTAATAATCAAACTTAGAATATTAAATTTCCCCAAATGTTAAATAAACCTATAAATCAAGTTAATATTAAGGTAAAGTATTATGTTACCAAATAATTTTAAATAAGAATATGTACTTACACTCAATTTTAATATTCCGTTTAAATACAAGTTTTAGAGTTCTAGTAATGCTATCATTTTAAATTATAATATCATTAATGATTTAAGAATAGTTTCGCTAAAAACTTCACCTTATTTTACTTCTATCCCAATCATCAATTTAAAATTAAGAATTCGTCCTATTTTAGTCTTAATGCATGGGAGCTCACAAAACGTCAAGAGGGTATTTTTCAAAGAGAATTAGTGTATGCAGTAAATGCGATCTTCAGTAAGAATTAGTGTAAAAAATTAAACCTGACTTTAAATTTTAATGATAATTTTCACACAATGACTCATAGAAAAAGTTATCAACTACAAAATATTAGAGCAAAAAGTTTCTTTTTTGGGAAGTCACATGAATTTTCAATGTCTTTAAATATAGTTTGGTAGCTATAAAATCATCATATAAAAAAATAGATGTTGATGATAATTTGAATAAAATGAGATAACCTTTAATAAGGTTGTTCTATTAGAAAAATATTTTTACCACCATAAAGTTCAGAATAGAAATAACAATTTACTATGAATAGAATTTGTAGTTTTAATTTAACTTAAGTGGATTACAAACCTATTGATTATTACTAAATGCTGTTTAGCATATAATTCAATAAATAAAAAAAATAGCGACTTTAATTAAAAACTTAAGTCGCTATTACCTATAAATGTTATTGTAAATAATTTTTACTTTAACTTACCTAATAAAAGTTCAGCAACCAATTCAGAAGATGCTGGATTTTGCCCAGTTATTAATAATTCATCTTCAACTGCATGGGGATTCCAATCTGCTTTTTTAGAGTAAATACCACCATTATTTTTTAACATATCTTCTACTAAAAATGGAACAATAGAAGTTAGTTGTACTGCTTCTTCTTCACCATTGGTAAATCCAGTTACTTTTTTTCCATTAACTAAAAATGTCCCATCTGTATTTTTTGTATTTTTAAAAACAGCAGGTGCGTGACAAACAGCTGCAACAGGTTTGTTATTTTTATAAAAACCTTCTATTAAGGCAATTGAATTTTTATCCTCAGCTAAATCCCATAATGGGCCATGTCCTCCTGGATAAAATATTGCATCATAATCTACTTGATTTATAGTTTCTAACTTTATTGTTTTAGACAATACCTCCTGCGTTTGTTTATCTTTATTAAATCTTACTGTTGCTGGAGTTTGGAAATCTGGTTCATTGCTTTTCGGGTCAATTGGAGGTTGACCTCCTTTTGGAGACGCCAAAGTAATCTCAATACCTTTATCTTTTAATAGGTAATAAGGCGCTGCAAATTCTTCAATCCAAAACCCGGTTTTAAGTCCCGTGTCTCCCAAATCTTCATGGCTTGTTAATACAAATAATACTTTTTTCATTGTTTTGCTTTTTTCTTTGTTAATATTCATTGGCATTAGTTTCTGATTTGTTTTTAATACAAACTGAAAATAAAGCTAAAGAGATTATGACTATTCTTTTAATTTAAGAATGTTTGTTTTTATAAGAAACAAAATTATACTCTAATTGAAGATTAAAAATTGATGTATGGTAATAAATCAATTATTAGATATTTCTTTTCTAATTCTACTTAAACTTTCTGTAGTAATTCCTAAATATGAAGCGATATGGTAGTTTTTTACAGTCTGTTCAATATTTGGGTAAGTACTTATAAAAGAAACATATCTTTCTTTGGCCGATTGAGCTAAACTTGCCAATATTCTATTTTGAAAGCTGGCAAAAGCTCTTTCCATTTTTTTTCTAAAAAAGGTTTCTAATTGTGGAATCTTTTCAAATAATTCTTCCATACCTTTTTTGGAAATTTTATATAAAGTTGCTTCTTGAATAGTTTCAATATGCATCTTAGCTTCAGATACTGTGAAGAAAGCAGTGTAATCACTTATCCACCAATCATTAATGGCAAACTGTAAAGTATGCTCTTTACCAGATTTATCAATAAAGAAAGTTCTTAAACATCCATTGTAAACATAATATTGACTATTTACTTCATCACCTGCTTTTAGTATAGTAGTACCTTTTTCTAACTTTAGTTTTTTCAATTTACTTTCAATAAAATTTATTTCTTTTTTTGAAAAAGAAATATCTTTAAAAATATATTGCACTATTGAATTTCCCATCTTGCATTAATTTATTCATAACTCAAATCTAAAGTAAATCACATCTAATATTACTTACTATTTATAGTTATTAATATTGTTTGGTTATTGATATCAAAAAACAACAGTATTAAAATAAAGTATTATAAGATTCTTAAAGCTAAAATATGAGTAAAATAAGGGTGAAACAAGTTTAGTTAGAATATTACAAAATCATAATCTCTTTTTAATCAGGTTATTTTAAAAAAATTCATTCCTAAAAATACTTTAAAAAAATAGAATAACTTGGTAGTTACATTTTAAACTAACACAGCATAAAGTGTCATAAGGGTATGGATAATTTTATTATTGATTATTAACCTGTTTGATTTATAAAGCGTATTTCTTAAAAGTTTTGCATATTATGCAAAAATGAATTATGAGAATGTACCTTACAAGGCAGGAAACTTTATTTTATAGTGTGTTCCTTGGTCTACATAAAAGGATAAATCCCCCCTAACTTGAGTTGTGAAATCTTCTGCTAATTGCAAGCCGATACTATTTTTTCTAACCTTACTAGTATCAATGCCAGAACCGTTATCACTAATTAAAAGGGTGTAATGTGCTCCATTTAATTGTAATGAAATATCTATTTTCCCTGCTACCATTTTAGTAAAAGCATATTTAAAGGCATTGGTAATAAGTTCATTTAAAATCATCCCTAAAGGCAGTGCTATAGCCAAGTTTAATTGCAGTTCATCCATGTGTATATGAACTTCAATAGGTTTTTCAACACTTTGCTGAGAGCTTACAATAGCGTCTACAATGTCAGTAAAATAAGCATGGGCATCAATGGTTTCTTTACTATCATCAGTATACAATTGCTCGTGCACTAGTGCCATGGAGAAAATACGGTCTATACTAGTTTGTAGCTTATTTCTTAAATTTAAGCTTCCGCTTGCATCAATTTGCATTTCTAAAATGCTACAAATAATCTGCAAGTTGTTTTTTACTCTATGGTGAACCTCTTTTAGTAAAACATTTTTATAATTTATTGTTTCTTCTAAGTCTAGATTTATATTTTCAATTTCTTTTTTCTTAGTTACCAAAAGCGTATTACTTTTTTTTAGTTTTCTTTGATAGATATATAAAATTATTAAAAGGATAGCTAGTATTAAAACAAAAAAACCAATGAGATTCCGCTGACTTTTTGCAGTGTTTTTTTCTTTTTCGGTTTGTATGAGCGCCGTGTTTTTCTTTTCCACTTCATGTTTAGTTTCCATTTCAGACATAAATTCTAACATGTCTTTTTTAGAAATACTATCATTATAATTTTTATAGTCTTTGTAGTTTATTAAAGCATTCTTGTAGTCTTTTTCTTTTTCATAAATTCTGGTTAAAAGATCATAACCTCTTATTATTTTTAGCTTATGACCATATTTTTTGGCAATTTTAAGACCTTCATGGCCAAGTTTTTTTGCTTCATCAATTTTGTTTTCTTGAAAATATAAATCTCCTAACAATAAAGAGGAATACGCTACTCCGTCAAGATTACTTATTTTTTTAAAATGATCTAAAGCATTTATAAAAAAAGTATCTCTTTGTTTTAGATGAATACTATCCTTATAAATTTTTCCAATTTCACATAAAACATGAGATTCTAAATAGAGATTTTTCTCATTATTTCGGTTGATTTGATAGGCTTTTAAAAATTGGGAGAGGCCTTTCTTGTTTTGATTTAGATGCACATAATCCTCTCCAATATTAGAGGTGCAACCTGCTACACGAGTGCTATCTCCAGCTTTTTTATAGTATGTAATAGCCTCTTCGTAATATTCAATGATTGTCTCCCATTTTACTGTGCCTCCCATAACATCAGCTTTTCTGTGTATACATTGTGCAACATTATAGTCATCATTTAAGGCCTTAAAAATAGTTTCGGCAGCAGTATAATTTTTTATAGCAATGTTTCTCTTTAATGTAAATCTGCCATAATCTCCTAAGGCTTGGTAGCATTTTGCACGTAAATGGTCGGCTGTAATTATTGGTAGCGCCTGATTTAAATATTTTTTTCCTTTTTCGTAGTCGCTTAGTTCACAGTTGTTATCTAGATTTAGAATTCCAATGTAAAGTAGGTGTTTTGCAATGGAATCATTGTTTTTATTTTCAGTGGCTATCTTTAAATTTCTTTTGTATTTCTTTTCCTTAGCCAGCCAATTTTCTATTATTTTTTGCGCATTATCCGATTTTTGCGCATTTATAATTAATGGGCAAAAAAGAATAAGTAAAAAGAAAGAGGTAAACAGCCAAAACTTTTTAATCGGAAACATAGGATATGATTTTAGCTCTATTTTCAATAGACCAAATAAGTAAGGCGTTGTTTGTATTAGGGATATCTAATTTTTTTATAATATTACTTCTGTGGTTTAGCACTGTTTTAGATGATTTAAAAAGTTCTAGAGCAATCAATTTTGAAGAAAGTCCCAGGCTTATCAGTTTTAGCACTTGTTTTTCTACTTTTGTAAGATCTTCTAGCTTTATCGCATTAAAATTGGAATCCTTTTTTTCCTTTTCTGCGAGTTGATGAATAATAAGTTGTACCGCAATTTCTACTTGAGATTTTTTAAAGGGCTTCACAATATAATTCAGTGGGTTTAATTCACTAGCCAGAGAAAAAGTAGTGTTATCAAAATAAGCAGTAATAAAAATAATTTCGAACTGAAAGGCTTCCTTAAATTCGCGGGCAAAATCTATTCCTGTCTTTTCAGAACCTCTAAGATTTATATCTAATAAAACTAAAGAGGGCTTTAAGGTTGCTAAATGTGCTGCTGCTGTGTTGTAGTCATGTGCAATTTTAACGTTTGCAAACGGAGTAACAATTCGCTCAAGGCTTCTGGCAATTATAACTTCATCCTCAAGAATTAGAATATTAAGTGGTTTGGTCATATATCGTAAATTTACTGAAAGCTTTTAAAATTTTCAAGAAGTAAGTGTTTTATTTAGTACAAATAGTGAAAAATGCGTTTTTTAAAAATGTGTGTTTTCCTTAATTAATGTCAGACGGCATTTTTGGAGTGTTTTAAAATATGTAAAAAAATACTTAATACTTTGTTAATTAACACCTTATATCTGAAGGCTGTTTCTAGTGAATACAAAAAAAAATAACACAAAACAATAGGGCGTAGACCCTATTGTTTTGTATTTATATATGTATTAATTTTCAAAAATATAAGAAAGCATAAAAACTAGGTCAATTTTTTAAGTTCGTATTTATATAACTATAAAACCTAAAAAAATAGTTGACACAAAATATATTTGAAAAGGAGAAGTTTGTGAATTAAGTAAAATGCAAATTGTAATCATTTGCATTTTGCTTCACAATGTTTTACCAGTAATGCTGAGTATTTATTTTACAGTAAACTGTAAATTACAGTTCTTAACAATAATATTTTAAGAAAATTCATTTAATATTATTGCTGTTCTTTTTTTTAAAGAACACACAAGAAACAATCTTATTTTGTTACTGTAAACAATACTTATAATGTGCCGCAATAATTGCTATTCTTTGGGCGGATCAGATTTTTCTAAAACTTTTTTTTCGGCCTTATCCCAAGACTTTTTCGCTCTTATTTTTTTATATAAGCGAATAAATAACATCAACAAAATACCAAAAAGTAAAATGCCCACAACTCCCCAAACCCAATTGATGGCACTTTTTAGAGTTACTAAAAATACGATAGCAAAAAGAATAATGGTAGCTACTTCATTCCATAATCTAAGCTTAAATGCAGAATATTTAATGATATCATTTTGCAACTGTTTGTAAATTCTATGGCACGAGTAGTGATAAAAATACAATGCCAAAACAAAGGCTAATTTTACATGCATCCAAGGTTCAGACAGGTAATACGGGCTTTCATAAAGCATCCAAAAAGCAAATAGACTTGCTAATATTGCAGACGGCCAGGTAATAATATACCATAACCGTTTGCTCATTAGTTTGTATTGCGTTTGCAAAATTTCTTTGGCAGGTGCCATTTTCTTTTCAGCTTCTACATGGTAAATAAACAAACGGATAATATAAAACAAACCAGCAAACCAAGTAACCACAAAAATGATATGTAATGCTTTTATGTATAAAAAATCCATATTGTTTGTATCAGATTTAACATCTTTTAAATTACGCCTATTGCTCCCATTCTTTAATGTAACTGCGCATTACATCAACCCATTCATCACTGTCATTAAGGCACGGAATGTGTTTGTAATCTGTACCGCCAGCTTTAAAGAAATCTTCTTCTCCTTCCATTGCAATTTCTTCTAAAGTTTCTAAGCAATCAGAAACAAAAGCAGGTGTAATTACAGCCAGTTTTTTCTTACCCATCTCTGGGAATTTTTCTAGTTCAAAGTCCGTATAAGGTTTTAACCAAGGATCTTTTAACAATCGAGATTGAAACGAATTACTCCAAGTGCCCTCTTTTAATTCTAGTTCTTTGGCAATGGCTTTTGTAGTTTCAAAACATTGGTGTCTATAACACGTATAATGCGCTACAGAGTTGCGTTCACAGCAAGAACCATCTATTTTACAATGGCTTTTTGTTGGGTCAGATTTTTTGATATGACGTTCCGGAATCCCATGATATGAAAACAAGATATGGTCGTAATCAAAACCCTTTAAATGGTGCGCAATATTATTACTCATTGCTTTAATATAATCTGGCTCCTTATAAAAAGGTGGCAAGGTATCTAATGTGATATTTGGATAATCTGCAGCTAAAATTTCTTCTGCTTTAGTAACCACAGTTTCATAAGAAGACATCGCGTAATGTGGGTATAAAGGTGCTAAAAAAATTTCTGTAACCCCTTTATCTGCTAAGTTTTTAATTCCTTTTTCCATACTCATAGAACCATAGCGCATTGCCAGCTCTACAGGTATTTCTACCTTTTTTTTCAATTTCTCTGTAAAACGTTCAGAAATTACCACTAGTGGAGAGCCTTCATCCCACCAAATTTTCTTGTAGGCTTTTGCAGATTTTTTAGGTCTAAAATTTAAAATGATTCCCTTAATTAAAATATATCGTTTCCAATAAGGGATATCAATGACGCGCCCATCCATTAAAAACTCATCTAAATATGTTTTTACATCTTTTAAATCAGTAGAATCTGGTGATCCTAAATTATTTAATAAAACTCCTTTCATTTTATCCTAAGATTAAAGTATTTTTTAAGTTATATTTAATTATTTCTGGTGGTTAACTGATTGGTAACTTCGTAAAGTGTAATTGCCAAACTATGCATCACATTCATAGAAGAGTTTCTTCCATACATGGGTATTGCTATAGTTTCATCAACTAAATTAATGTTTTCTATGCCATTGCGCTCACTACCCAAAAGTAAAACGATTTTTTGATGATTTTTAAAAACAAAATTTTGAATATTGATGCTTTTATCAGTAATTTCTATCCCAATAATGGTATTGCCTTCCTCTTTTAAAGTACCAATGGTTTGGTTAAAATTACTGTAATAATCGTAATCTATTTGGTTAATGGTATTTCTTGCTGTTTTAATTACTTTTCTGTTTTCTAAGGCAGGCGAACTTTCATGAAAATAAATTTTTGCCACGCCAAAACTCTCACAAATACGAAAACACATTCCAATATTTTCTGGGGTGCGTATGGCATCACAAACAATGGTTACTGGAAATTGTTGCTGCTTGTTTTTAATATCGTAATGAGTAAGTTGTTTCAAGAAAAAGAAATTATTTGTGCTTCATTATTTTTATCGCTTTCCATCACCTAAAACCAAATCTATAATCGAGTTTTTAGGCAATTGGTCATTTGGGTTTAATATGTTTCCTTTATATCTTAATCCTCTAACCACATCAATTCCAATATCTCTAACATAGGTATAATCGGTGCCTATAATAAAACCTATGGCTTGTAGTTCAGATTCTGCTTGCCTTTTTGTACGCCCATTCAAATCAGGAATGGTAATATCTCTGTATTTAGACGGATTTAAGGTTACATAAATCTTACGTTTTTCTTTTACAAAGCTTCCAGCTTCTGGACTTTGCTCTATAATAGATTTTTTAGGGTAAGTAGGGTTGTAACTAGCGCTATCAATAACCTTAAAATCTAAATTCAGTTCTTTTAATTTTCTTTCTGCTTCGGTAATTGTAATTTTATTTAAGTCAGGAACTTGTATTTTTTGATCGTGATTTGTATTGATATTCAACCAAAATTTTAACATAAAAAAGAGAAGAACAAAGCCAATCAACGCTAGGGCTATTTGCTTAAAAAAAGTCTTACTTTTTAAAAACTGAAAAATACTCATAAATTGTTTTTTGTTAGAGTTACAAAGATATAAAAACTAAACGTTGCAGTTTCTATTTATATTTTGATAAATTTGTGTTAAGATTACAAATTGATGAAAAAAAATATTGCCATAATTATGGGCGGCTATTCGTCAGAAAAAGACATTTCTATAAAAAGTGGGAATGTTGTTTTTAAGCACCTTAATAAAAGCAGATACCAAGCTTTTAGAGTGCATATTCTAAAAGATAAATGGATTGCTTTTGATGAAGAAAATACAGCATATCCAATCCAAAAAAACGATTTTTCTTTTGTAAAAGATGGCAACAGCATTACTTTTGATTGCGTTTTTAATGCAATTCATGGCAATCCAGGAGAAAATGGTATGTTTTTAAGTTATTTAGAACTGCTTCATATACCACACACCTCCGCTCCTTTTTACCAAATGGCACTCACATTTAATAAAAGAGATACTTTAAGTGTGGTAAAAGAATACGGTATTAAAACCGCTATTTCTATATATCTGAATAAAGGAGATGCTATAGATACAGACAAAATTATCCAAAAAGTGGGTTTACCTTGCTTTATAAAACCCAATAATGCAGGGTCTAGTTATGGTATTTCTAAGGCTTATAATAAAGCAGAGATTGCGCAAGGTATTCAAACAGCATACAAAGAAGATGATGCCATTTTAATTGAATCTTTTTTAAACGGTACAGAGGTTTCTGTGGGCGTTATTACCTATAACAATCAAATTAAAGTGTTGCCAATTACAGAAATAGTTTCAGAGAATGATTTCTTTGATTATGAGGCAAAATACCAAGGTAAATCTCAAGAAATAACACCGGCTAGAATTACAGAAACACAAAAGAATAGGGTAGCAGCGGAAGCTGAAAAAGTATATAGCATATTAAATATGAGTGGTTTTACAAGGTCTGAGTTTATTTTTGTAAATGATGAGCCTTACTTTTTAGAAATTAATACTGTGCCAGGAATGACAGAAGAAAGCATTTTACCACAACAAGCAGCAGCAGCAGGCATTTCATTAGAAAGCTTATTTGGGAATGCTATTGAAACAGCTTTAAATTAAAATACTTAGTGGAAAAGAAAAGATAAAGTGGCACCTTTACACGCAAACAATTAAATAGTTCACATGAAAAAAGCAATTTTTCCGGGGTCTTTTGATCCAATTACCTTAGGGCATTATGATATTATTGAAAGAGGAGTTACCCTTTTTGATGAGTTAATTATAGCCATTGGTATCAATTCCTCTAAAAACTACATGTTTACTTTAGAAGAACGTAAAAAGTTTATTGAAGATTGTTTTAAACACGAACCTAAAATAAAAGTAGTCACGTACAAAGGATTAACTGTAGATTTTTGCCAAAAAAATGATGTCGATTTTATTTTAAGGGGATTAAGAAATCCCGCAGATTTTGAATTTGAAAAAGCCATTGCACACACCAACAGAGATTTGGCACCTATTGAAACCGTATTCTTACTTACAGCGGCAAGTACTTCTTACATTTCATCTTCTATAGTAAGAGATGTAATTAGAAATGATGGAAACTATACAAAACTAGTACCAAAAACGGTAAGGATTAAATAAAGCTGTTAATTTTTTAAACTGCGGCCATATCAGATTTTTGAGAAAACCCAACACTAACATTCAAATGAATAAATCAATTTTACTGCTCATATCCCTTGTTTTTTTTATTGTTTCTTGTGATAAAAAAACAAGTGAGAATAAAGATTTCACCACACTTTTCGAAAAATCTAACGGAACTGAAACTCCAGAATATGAAGAAGTTATTGCTTTTTACAAAGAGTTGTCAGAAACATACGATGAAATTTCACTATTCACTTTTGGAGAAACAGACTCAGGCAAACCTTTGCACTTGGTGGTCTATAATAAAGAAGGTATCTACAACATCTCAGAAATTAAAAACGCAACAAAAAATAGAATTTTAATTAATAACGGCATTCATCCTGGAGAATCTGATGGCATTGATGCCTCTATGATGTTGTTGAGAGATTTAGTACAAAAAGACAGCTTGCAAAAGAAATATCAGAACTCATTAATTTGCGTAATTCCGGTTTACAACATTGGAGGTGCTTTAAACAGAAACTCACATACAAGAGCCAATCAAAATGGCCCGTTAGAATATGGTTTTAGAGGCAATGCAAGAAATTACGATTTAAATAGAGATTTTATAAAGCAAGACACTAAAAATGCAGCTACTTTCGCTAAAATATTTCATACCGTAAATCCTGATGTGTTTATTGATAATCACGTGAGTAATGGGGCAGATTATCAATATGCAATCACACATTTATTTACACAACATAATAAGCTTGGAGGCAATCTAGGCAAGTTTTTACAAAATGAAATGCGCCCAAAATTAGAAGCATCTTTAGAGGCAAAAAACATTAATATTACACCATATGTCAACGTTTGGGGCACAACGCCAGAAGCTGGCTTTTCTCAGTTTTTTGATTCCCCAAGATATTCTACAGGGTATACAACTTTATTTAACACCTTGGGGTTAATGGTAGAAACGCACATGCTAAAACCTTACAAAATTAGGGTAGAGCAAACCTACGAATTATTGTTTTCGGCCTTTGACTTTGCAGAAGAAAATTCAAAAACCATTAAAGAATTACGTGCAAAGGCATCACAAGAAATTTTAGCTCAAAAAAACTATCCCATTCAATTTAAGGTAGATAGAGAAAATTACAGTACGTTAAATTTTAAAGGTTATGAAGGCCAAGAAATAGCCAGCAAAGTAACCAATGGAAAACGGTTGTTTTATGACCGATCAAAACCTTTTGAGAAGAAAGTAAAATACTATGACGAGTTTGTGGCAAGCAAAGAAATCGCAATTCCTAAAGCCTATATTGTGCAGCAAGGTTGGCATGCGGTTATAGAAAGGTTAACGCTAAATAATATTGCATTTACCCGTTTTAAAAAAGACACCACCATAGCAGTAACCGTAAATCATATCAAAGATTTTGAAAGTAGAAAATCGCCTTATGAAGGCCATTACTTGCATTACAATACTACAGTGTTACCGTCAACTGCAAACATTACCTTTAAAAAAGGAGATATTTATATTGATGTACATCAAAATGGGGTACGTTATTTATTAGAAACTTTAGAGGCAGAAGCCACCGATTCTTTTTTCAATTGGAACTTTTTTGATACCATTTTGCAACAAAAAGAAGGGTATTCAGATTATGTTTTTGAAGATTTTGCAGAGAAATATTTATTAGAAAATCCAGTGCTTCAAAAGCAATTTAATGATAAATTGGCCACAGACAAAACTTTTGCGAATGCCCCAAGAATGCAATTAAATTTTATATATAAAAATTCACCTCATTACGAAAAAGCACATTTACGTTTACCTATTTTTAAAATATATTAAGTATGAAAAAGATAATAACAGCAGCTATTATAATAGCCCTTTTTAGTTGTAAAAGTCAAACCATGAAACCACAAGAAGAAACTAGTTTTTATGTCGGAACGTATACCACTGGAGCCAGTAAAGGCATTTACAAGTATAAAATTGATGCCAACGGAAAACTATCAAAAGTAGGATTAATGGCAACGGCCAATAATCCCTCGTTTTTGGCAAAAACAAAAGATAACAAAACATTGATAGCTGTAGAAGAAACCAATGAAAATGGTACAGGAGCTGTAAAATCTTTTAAAATACTTAAAGATACTTTAGTGTTTGTTAGCAAATCTAAATCTGGAGGCGCACACCCATGTTTTGTAAATGTAAACGATAAAAATGAAGTTTTGGTTGCCAACTACACAGGGGGTAATGTGGGGTATTTAAAAATAGATGATGCAAACGGTTTAACAAATTTATTGGCAATACAACAACATACAGGTAAAGGAACAACTTCTAGACAAGAAGCACCTCATGCGCATGCTACCTGGTTTCATCCTAATAAAGAAGAAGTAGTTTCTGTAGATTTAGGAACCAATGAACTATGGTTTTCGGCTGTTTTAGAGGATGAAAAAACATTTGCATACACACCACAAAAAACGCTTAAAATGGCAGCAGGTGCAGGGCCAAGACATTTGGCATTTCACCCAAACAAAAATTGGATGTATGTGTTGAATGAATTGAATAATACCGTTTCTTTAATCAAAGAAAAAGAAGAGGTTTACTTTATAGATACTACCATAACAATGCTGCCTAAAGATTATTCTGAATACTCTTCTGGTGCAGACATTCATATTTCAAATGATGGTAAATTTTTATATGCTTCAAATAGAGGACATAATTCAATTGTAATTTATAAAGTGAATGCTACCAATGGTCTTTTAACGCTAGTAGGTTTTGAAAATACAAGAGGGGCAAATCCAAGAAATTTTTCATTAACACCAGACAATACCTTTTTAATTGTAGCCAATCAAGATGCTAATAATTTAATTTCATTTCAAAGAAATAAAGAAACGGGATTGTTAACTTTTGTGAGTGAAATCTCAGCACCAAAACCTGTTTGTGTTTTGTTCTAAAATTTACGTAACTTGTATTTTTAAAATATGTACAAGTGAGCAAAGTATTATCAATTAATGGAAAATCTTATACCATAGCAGTACAAGATGAAATGCCACTTTTGTGGGCAATTAGAGATATTGTAGGATTAACAGGAACCAAATTTGGGTGCGGTGTTGCACAATGTGGTGCTTGTTCCATTTTAATTGATGGAAAGCTTACTAAATCTTGTAGCATGCCAGTTTCTTATGGCATTGGTAAAGAGATTTTTACCATAGAGGGCACTTCGGAAAATCTTGAGTATTTAAGAGAAGCTTGGCATCATGGTAATGTGCCACAATGTGGTTATTGCCAATCTGGTCAGTTAATTGCGGCTACTGCCTTATTGAATAAAATAGAGAATCCTTCAGATGATGATATAGATGATGCCATGAGCGATAATATTTGTAGATGTGGCACCTATACCAGAATTCGTAAAGCCATTCATAAAGCAGCCGAATTAAAAAACCAAGATTTATTATGAGCAGTATTCATAAAGTAAACCGCAGAGATTTTGTAAAGTTATTTGGTTTAGCTGCTACAGGAATTATTTTAGGCTGTAATGTTACAACAGATAAAAAAGCATTTATACCGCAAGTAGACGGCACTTTTAAACCCAATTTATTTATACAAATTCAAAAAGACGGTTCAGTAATTCTTATTGCTTCACGTTCAGAAATGGGGCAAGGCATAAGAACGTCTTTAGCTTCTGCCATTGCAGAAGAATTGGAAGCAGATTGGCAATATGTTACCGTAAAACAAGCTATAGGTCATGAAAAATATGGCAATCAAAACACAGACGGTTCCAGGAGTGTGCGCACCAAATTAGAGCCTATGCGTAGAATGGGTGCTGCTGCAAAAATGATGTTGATTACTGCTGCTGCAAAAAAATGGAACGTAGCAGAAGCCATTTGTAAAGCAGAGCATCATTTTGTCATTAATAAAAAGAATAATGATAAAATTTTCTTTGGCGATTTAGTAGAAGAAGCCTCTAAAGTTGCAATACCCAATGATGAGTCCATTCAACTAAAAAAAGTGGAAGACTTTAAATATATTGGTAAAACTTTAAAAAGTGTAGATTTAAAAGATTTTACACACGGTACTGCCAATTACGGAATTGACGTGCGCATTCCTAACATGAAATTTGCAGCCATTGCAAGGTGTCCCGTAACTTTTGGAACTGTAAAAAGTTATAACAGCGCATCAGCAGAAAATATTGATGGTGTAGAGCAGATTGTAAACATAGACCGAATGGTGCCGCCAACTGGCAAGTTTTTTGGAGCTTTAGGGGGTGTAGCGGTTATTGCCAACTCTACTTGGGCCGCATTTCAAGGAAAGTTAGATTTAGATATTGAATGGGATTATGGTACAAATCATTCTTTTGATACCGATAATTTTAAGGCAACCTTAACGAAAAGGTTACAAGAAAAAGGAAAGTTAGTACCTGGCAGTAGCGGCAATGTTACTGCTGGGTTTAATAGTGCTGTAAAAACAATAGCGGCAACCTATCATGTGCCATTTTTGGTACACGCACCTATGGAGGTGCCCAATGCTACAGCTTGGTTTAAAGGAGATAAAATTGAGGTGTGGGCTCCTTTACAAGACCCGCAAACGGCGAGAGCAGAACTGGCACATTTCTTTGAAATACCTTTAGAAAACATTACGATTAATGTTACTTTTCTAGGAGGTGGTTTTGGGCGTAAATCAAAGTCTGATTTTGTGGTAGAAGCGGTTGCGGTATCCAAGCACATAAAAGCACCAGTGCAAGTAGTTTGGACACGTGAAGATGATGTGAAACATAGTTTTTATCACGCAACAAGTGCACAGTATTTAAAAGGAGGGTTAGATGATAAAGGGAATGCCACAGCTTGGTTGCAACGTGTTGCAGTGCCATCAATCACCTCTACGTTTAAGCCGCTTTCAGATTATGCATCTGGTTTTGAGCTCAACCAAGGTTTTAATAATAACCCTTATGATATTGCCAATTTTAGGTTAGAAAATGTAAAAGCAGAATCTAATTTAAGAATTGGTTGGATGCGCTCTGTAGTGCATATTCATAGTGGTTTTGGTAATAATTCTTTTGCAGATGAATTGGCAAATGCAGCAAAAATAGATCCGGTACAATTTCATTTACGTTTAATAGGTAAAGATCGTATTGTAAAAGGAAAATCTAATTTTCCATACAATTCCAAACGAATGAAAGACGTGCTTATTAAAACGGCAGCAATCTCCAATTGGGGAAAAACTTTACCCAAAAATCACGGAATGGGAATTGCCATTCATTATAGCTTTTACTCTTATGTAGCTACTGCTGTTGAGGTTGCTGTGAAAGACGATAAGGTTACGATAGAAAATGTGTGGTCTACTATAGATTGTGGTTTGGTATTGAATAAAGATAATGTGAAAAATCAACTAGAAGGTGCAGCTATTTTTGGAATCTCATTGGCTTTATTTGGAAAAATATCGGCTAAAGAAGGTGCTGTAGAACAGCATAATTTTTTCGATTATCAAATGACTAGAATGAAAGATGCTCCAAACATTCATATTGAAATTATGGACAAGATGCACGAAAAACCAACAGGGGTAGGAGAGCCTGGCGTTCCTGTAATGGCTCCTGCTATTTGTAATGCTATATTTAATGCGACTGGTAAACGCTACAGATCTTTACCTCTAATAGAGGAGGGGTTGGTGTAGTTTTTTAGTCTGTTTTGCTATAGGTATTAGATTGCAATATATTGAGCAAGAACGGCTTATTAGCAACTTTTAAAACAATTTTTGTAATGAATTTAAGAGAAACTATGAGAAATACATTAAAATTCATTTTATTGATTTTAACAACCGTACTAACAAGTTGTGGAGCAATGGGAACCAAAACACTTTACAAAACGGAAACGAATTTCAAAAAGCCCACTAAAATCGGATTTAGTCAGGTTGCGAACGAGGATATTATGGATAAAATTGTAAGAGGAAGTGCAAAAATATATGATAGCACAATGATAAACCAACTTGCAACTCAAAACATAAAGTCTAATAAAATAGTAATAGAAAATTTTGATGGATTTCAAGGTGTAAAAACAGATGAAATTAAAAATATTTGTACCAACAATGAACTTGACGGAATGATATTAACTCAACTAAAGTTTTTGAATGTAAAGTATAGTAGTATGTTTATTCCGATTGGGGTTAGTGAAGATACGGAAGTCGAAATGCAATATTTTGATGCTAATGGAAATTTATTATTGCACACAAAACATAACACTCATATGGGCAATTCCTATTGGAATTTTCCATCCGCAGATAAAACTGTGAAAGATGGAACGAAAGGAGCTTTAGGTAGAATAATTAAAGAGATTACAAAATAAAAATAACTTAAACACGGTATAAAAATAATGCTGATTTTGTTGCTTAACCTAGAGTTCGTATGCTTTTGCTCAGTCTGATTTTCCTTCGAAAAATCCTCGCATAAAACGTTACTATTCTCATGCACAAACGATATAAGTAAAAAAACCAAATAGGGTCATTACTACACCGTCTTAAAGAAGTCTTCTTTTTTTGTATTACCCCATACTTCTGCTGCCTTCTTTATAGGTAGCAATGCCAGATTTTAATTTATGTTTTAGTTTTAATGACGGTTGGTAGTTGACATGGTATTTTGTAATATTTTTTTTGGGTGATAGTTGTGCGGCTTCTGGCGCTGCAATGCATTTAAAGCCCATTTTAAATTTACCAATAGCACCTAAATCTAAACTATTTCCTTTTTCTAAATAGTATTCTAATTTTATACCTAATGCAATTAATACGGCTTTTACATCTACTTCGTGCAAACTACATTCATTACTAATGGCTTTGCTAATGGTGTCTAAATCTATTTTACCGGTGTGTACTGCTTGTAATATATATTGTTCTTTTTTGCCTTGAATGCTATTGCTTCTTTTGGTAACTCTGTAACGTAATGCCATAATTATTCGTAAATTTTTTGTATCTTTAAAAAAGTAAGAAAAGCGCTTTGCTATACTACTTTCTTACATGTTTTGTAAAAATACTACATTTTTTGAAAAATTATACTAGTATATTTAGTCAAATATACTAGTACTTTTACCTAAATATACTAGTATATTTACAAAATAGATACTGATGCGTGTTGCAAAAGTAACTGAAGTTTGTCAAAATAGATACTGAAGTTTGTTGCACCTTTTCAGTATGCAGATAAAAGTGCATCATTTTGTTTATACTTTTGTATTATTTTTAGGTGTCTCAAAAACAGTTTTGGTATTAAATGATTGTTCTGAATTTTACTATTTTATCTCCATTTATTTATTCTTTCTGTCTTTTCTTCAAATTCTGAAGCAAGTGATTGAATTCTCGATTTAAGAAGTAGTTTGCGGCCTTCAAGCGTTCTTGTATATATGAGTTCACATGCGCCAACAAAATTGCGCCATTCATTCTCAAAATTTTGCGCAAATTTTTTCTTTCTACCAATTATATCGGGTAAGGCATGATAGTCTTTTTGAGAAAAAATATTTAGAAAGAAACTTTTACGGATAATCACATAACGTGGATTATCTACCGTTGCAATAATTTCTTGCAAAGATTTAATAAATGTTGATTTTTCAAATGTTGTTCCTCCTTCCAAGTGGCAATAGATTGCTCCATAATCATCAACATTAGCAACAACTGTCAAATTTGATATGTTCGTTTTAATTGATCCAATATTTATTAACGTCTGTAATAAAGCCATACCAATTTGGTGAATGTCTTTTGAAATATCTCTGTATTTTACATAAACTCTGATGGTTTTAAATGCTAGTCTACCAAAAATTAACATTCCAAGCCCCCCAATAATCATAAGCCAGTATAAGAAATCTTCCATACTTTTTACATGTCTTGCCACTCTGCCTAATCCTTGTAAAACTTCAAATCCAAAAGCAACTAATCCAGAGCCGAGTATGCCAAATAGATACTTGATTGTACGATTGTAATAAAGTGATTTGAGCTGTTTATAGTTCTTCTTATCTGGAAAAGGTACTTTAATTTCTTCTATTAATAAATTACCGCTTGCTAGTGCCTGTCTCCATTTTTCTTTTAGTTGCTCTCTTTTTCCAGCACTATTAAACATACTATTATTGATAGCGTTAATTTGAAGTTTGGTTGTTATTTGCTTTGGAATATCAAGACGATTAATTCCATTTTCTATGCTATCTTCCTCTCGGATTGATATACCCACAAAAGCCTTGAACCTTCTTTTTAGTAATAGCATATCATCGCCTCCGTCTTTTGAAGTTGGGTCTATACAGACTAAATGCCAAATGGTGCTTGTTTTATCAATATTTTTCTGCTCGGTTCTAATTGCTCTCCCTCTCATTTGGTTAGAAAGAACATATGAGCCAACAAAACTAGCGAGAATTAATGAGTTTATAGCAGGAGCATCCCATCCCTCACCTAGTAATGATTTAGTTCCAATAAGTACTTCTATACGGCCATTTTGAAAAACTTGGGTAACAATATTTACAATGTCATGTTTTAGCTTATTGTTTGAATTAACAATTAAATAATTGTTATCAAATGTAAGTGTTGTAGTGCTAACATGATCAATATTGTGTTTTTTTGAAATTTCTTTAAATGCATTCAGGGCAGAAGCTGGAATAATTACTAATGAACCAGTGAGGATGCCTATTTTTATTTTAGAATTATTAGTTCTTCTTAATTTTTCAAAAATTGGTAAAACTCCAATTTTATTTAATTCAAGATCATTTTTTTGTTCTTGAATTAAAAACTCTTTACGAATGTAATCTGTAAGTATAACCATTCTTAAGTCTGATTTTAAATGGTTATATTCAAATTCAACAATTTTGTTAATACTTTCTAACTTACCTATACTGGAACTAAGTGCATTATTAATTTTGTGATTATGGCTAAAATTAATAGCTCGTCTTTCTATAGCACCACCTCTTTTTAGTTTATTGATTAGTTTTTCTTGATGATTCTCAAATTGTTTAAAATACTCATAATCTTTGTATAAGTAAAATGTAAGTACAATTTCAAGCCATTCGTAATTTAATTCTGGTATGAAAAATTTTTTATCTCCCATTATTTCAAGATGGGCAGTGCTAATTTGTTTTCCAGTGGCATTTAAAAATATCAATGTTGAAGCATAGTATTGAAGGTTAGAGTAAATCCAATCAAGATGCTTATTTGGTGATTGAAAAATTGGATGATTTTCTAGCGCTTCAATTAGTATTTGGTCTTCTTTTATTTCATTAAACAGCACTTTAATTCGTTGACGGTATTTATTAATATTACTAGTTTCTTTGTCTGTTGGTCTTGAAAAAAAGACATAATCTTGGTGTGGGCAGAGGTCTCCTTCAACTACTAATTCTGGTATAGTTATTTCTGCATCAACAGGCCCATTAAGTTCGCTATACCTTTGCCATTCAGCAAAAGACACGTCATATGGTGGTGTGGCAGTAAGACCAACTATAGTAGGGTTTAATGCTTTTTTTAATTCTGATAAAGATTGCCACCACGCATTTTTAAGATGATGGGCTTCATCAACTACAATTGTTCCAATATTTTGGTTTTTTAACCCTTTAATTATTTTATCTGTTTTTTCTCGTGTACTTTTTTTGGGTTTGGTAAGGTCTAATGCTTCTTCGTTAGACTCTTCATCCTTTTCAGAAGCACCAGAGCAGGCAGCATGTAATCCTTGATAGGTGGCAACTGTTAAAATTTTTGGGTTTTTAATATCTATAGAAATCCAATCGGGTGTTATATTAGTTTGTAAAAAAAGTTCACAAAATCTTTGTATCCATTGGTTACGTATGGCAATAGTTGGTGCAAAAATAAGAGTTGGTTTATGAAGTCTAAGTGCAACTTCAAGACCTAAAATAGTTTTGCCAGAACCTGGTGGTGCAATAATATGCAAGTGATTGTCATCAAGGTGTTCCGTTAACTCATCAAGAACACGTTTTTGATATTTCCTCCAATTGTATTTGAATTTTATATTCTTGGGAAATGATTTTATTCCTTCTTTAGACTTTTTAATATCTTTTTCTGTCAATTTTTTTTAATTGAGTTACAACTTATAGCAAATATATGTTCTATTTCATGGAGATGAAATGGGTATCCGGAAAAATTATTGAACAATTTACAATCGAGTGATCTAATACCTAAAACAATTTTTTAGGTGGTCTTAAAAGAAGTGTGCTAATTTTAGTTCTTTGCTACCCGTATTATGTATTAATAGGGTGAAAACATTGAGATTTTTATTTATTGGTTATTTAAAGTTGTTACTCACCCCTGCAGGCATTACTGAGATTGTGAATAGTTCTATTCCTCAATTAAAACTTTATCAAGTAGCATGAATATAAAAAAAATGAATTTAAATAATAATATTGTACTTCATTTAGTATTCATGCACTGCTCTTAAAATTGATACTCCTTCAAAGGTTTTGGAAACTTTTCTGGGTTTGCAGCCAAATGATAACGTGGGTCATCAACATCTTCTTCTATAACCTCTGTAAAAATAGGGCTTGCTTTATAAAGCAGCACTTTACAGTCTTCACTTAAGTGTTTTAGTGTGATTTTTTTGTCAGCAGCTTGGTATTTTTCAACCAAAGCAAAGATAGCTTCAATTGCAGAATGATCGGATATACGAGCCTCTATAAAGTCAATTTCTATTGATGTAGGATCGTTCTTTACATCAAATTTACTATTAAAGGCAGATATGCTTCCAAAGAAAAGAGGTCCCCAAATTTCATAAACCTTAGTGCCGTCTTCCTTAACTCGTTTTCTTGCTCTAATTTTCTTTGCATTTTCCCAAGCAAATACCAATGCAGAAATAATAACACCAGAAACCACTGCAATTGCCAAGTCAAAAATAACCGTTAATGATGATACTAAGATCAATACAAAAACATCAGTTTTCGGAATTTTGTTCATAATTCTAAAACTAGACCATGCAAAAGTGCCAATTACTACCATAAACATAACCCCTACTAAAGCAGCAATAGGAACTTGCTCAATATAAGAAGATGCAAAAAGGATAAACATTAACAAGAAAACAGCAGCTGTAATACCAGATAATCTGCCACGGCCACCACCTTTTATATTAATAATAGATTGTCCAATCATTGCACAACCTCCCATACCACCAAACAAACCGGTAATTATATTTGCACCACCTTGCGCCATACATTCTCTATTGGAATTTCCGCGAGTTTCGGTTAAATCGTCAATTAAATTTAAGGTCATTAAAGATTCAATTAAACCAATAGCTGCTAATATCAACGCATACGGAAAAATGAATTTTAGGGTTGCCCAATTTAAAGGAATATTCGAAAAAGTTTCTAAAACAGGTACAGGAAATCCACCTTTTAAGCCTTCACCACCGCCATCTTTTATAAAAGAACCAACTGTGGCTACATCTAAACCAGCAAAAATAGCAATGGAAGAAACTACTAAAATGGCTATAAGTGCCTCAGGTAATTTTTTAGCTGCTTTTATTTTGGGTAAGCCCCACATTATCAACATGGTTAAAGCTACCAAGCCTATCATAAAATACAAAGCGTTTCCTTGTAACCAAACTTTTTCTCCTCTAATAGTTTCTTTAAACATGCCCAATTGCGATAAGAAAATAACAATGGCTAAACCATTAACAAACCCCATCATAACAGGGTGTGGTATTAATCTTACAAATTTTCCTAGTTTTAAAACACCAGCTAAAAATTGAATTACGCCCATTAACATTACTGTTAAGAAAAGATAATATAATCCTAGATTTTCTTCAGGGTTTCCCATTGTATTTCCTTCTGCAACTAAAGAAACCATTACAACAGCCAAAGCTCCTGTTGCTCCAGAGATCATTCCTGGTCTTCCTCCAAAAATAGATGTAATTAACCCAATCATAAAAGCTGCGTAAAGCCCTACAAGAGGGTCTACACCTGCAACAAAAGCAAAAGCAACAGCCTCAGGTACTAATGCCAAAGCAACAGTAATGCCAGATAAGATATCATTTCTTACATTACTTACTCGTTTTGTGATAAATTCAGTCATAATTTTGGATGATTTTTAAAGTCGGCAAAGATAGTAGGTTTTTTGAGAAAACTACCCTTCTTTATAAGTATCATAAACCAAGTTGATGTTTGCATAGGTGTTTTTTAAGGCAATTTTACTGTCAATCTCATTTTTAAATACTACTTCTGTAATGCCTTCTTCTAGTTGCGGTGTCAATTGCTTGTCGTAATCAGAAGCCATTAAAAACCAATGCGTCTCTTTAAGTTTAATACCATCTTGATAATATATATGATAAGTAGTTACCAATTTATTTATAATAGATAAATTAAAAATGCCACATTCTTCTTCAACTTCTCTCACAGCTGCAGTTTCTATAGATTCGCCTTTTTCGATACGTCCTTTAGGTAAATCCCAGATGCCATTTCTGTAAATAAATAATATTTCTTTTTTAGGATTTAAAACCAAACCACCAGCGGCAGGAACAATCTTGATTTTTTGTTTAAAATCTAACCAATCACTTTCTAAATCAGAAGAGTATAATATAATACCCTTTGTTGTATCGTGTTTTAATTTATGAAGTACTTCTTCAAAAATAATGTCCTCATACAGGTACCGTGGATAATTATTTTCATTTTTTGATGAAGAAGTGATGATAATAGGACTATCATTTACAAAAACTTTATACATTTGTGACATGATTATGAACAAAGATACTGCAAAAAAAACAGCTGAACTTTTATTACAAATAAAAGCTATTAAATTGAGTCCAAGTGAGCCTTTTCAGTGGGCCTCTGGTTGGAAATCTCCTATTTATTGTGATAATAGAGTTACTTTATCTTATCCTGCTGTTCGTGTTTTTTTGAAAGAAGAAATTGCTAAAATGGCTGAATTAGAATATGGTAAACCTGATGTTATTGCGGGAGTTGCAACAGGAGCCATTGCTATTGGTGTTTTAGTTGCACAAGAATTAGGGGTGCCTTTTATCTATGTAAGGCCAGAGCCAAAAAAACATGGCAGAAAGAACCAAATTGAAGGTCATTTAGAAAGTGGTCAGAATGTGGTTGTTATTGAAGATTTAATAAGCACTGGAACTAGTAGTTTGAATGCCGTTGCGGCTTTAAAAGAAGCTGGTGGCGTGGTTAAAGGTATGGTTGCTATTTTTTCTTATGGATTTGATATTGCAACAAACAACTTTAAAGAAAAAAATGTAAATTTAAAGACGCTAAGTAACTATGATAATTTGTTAGAACAAGCATTAGATAGTAGTTATATTTCTGATAAAGAATTGCTTACGCTTCAGGAGTGGAGGTCAAATCCTAGCGATTGGAATCAATAAAAAGAATAAAAATCAACCAAAATGAACATACAAGGAAATAGAGTAGTAGTAGATAAGTCACAACAAGAAACCTTTGAGTTTTTAACAGATTTAAAAAACTTTGAGCAGTTGATGCCAGAATCTATTCAGAAATTTGAGGTAGATGGAGATTCTTTTATATTTGGACTAAAAGGCATGCCAGAGATTAGACTAGTTTTGAAAGAAAGCACTGAGTTTTCAAATATTGTTTTAGGCGCTGCAAGTAGTAAGTTAGACTTTGAATTAATTGCAGATATAGCAGCTATAGATGAAGATTCATCTGAAGTACAATTAGACTTTAATGGTAAATTTAATATGATGATGGCAATGATGGTAAAAAAACCATTAACCAGTTTTATTGAAACTTTGACTGATAATTTAGAAACACTTTAAGCCAAAGAAACTTCTTTAATTCCGAATTCTTTAATAATGTCATCTTCTAATTCGATAAGAAGATTTCCAGAATCTGAAATTCCTAAAATTTTACCCATAAATAAAACATCTTCACTATTTTTAAACATGGTTGGGATGTTTTTTTTATACAATACGGCTAAATATTGCTGTTCCAGTTGAGTGTATTTCTCTAATGATAAAATTTTTATGCTACTTCTAATTTCTTTAATCAGCTTGATAAGCAGATTATCCAAGTCGTAAGTTATGTTTGTTAATGCCTTTAAAGATGATGCATTTTTTAGAGATTCAGGGAATTGAATTTGATTTACATTTAAACCAATTCCAATAATTGACGCATATATTTTATTACTACTGATACTATTTTCAATTAGTATACCACATATTTTTTTATTTACTGACATAATGTCGTTAGGCCATTTTATACTAAGGTTTTCAATTTTAAGTGCAGTAAGTGTTTTAAAAATAGCCAAACTAATTGCGAAATTTAAATATTTTTGATTGTGGATTTTTAAATCTAAATCATCAATAAATATGCTCATAGTAAGGTTTTTAGAAGGTTCAGATATCCAAGAATTACGCTGTTGTCCTCTTCCCTTAGTTTGCTCTTCTGCAATAATAACCGTGTAGTTTTCTAAGTCAGATTTTTTAGCCATTTCTTTTAAAAAAGAACTTGTAGAATCAATGGCACTAAGTTTGATTATTTTCAATTGTTAAATAATGTGTAAAGTAGTTCAAAATTAGGTAAAATACTCGCAAAAAAATAATAACTTTGCGAAAATTAGAGAATAAATTAATGACGAAAAAACAAGTAAGCACAGACGATTTAATCGCTGTAATTATTAAGGGTATTGATGATGTAAAAGGAGAAGACATCCAACTACTAGATTTAAGAGAGATAGAAAATACAGTTTGTGATTATTTTATAATTTGTACGGGTAATTCTAATACTCAAGTAAACGCAATTTCGGGTTCTGTACAAAAAGTAGTAAGCAAAGAAATTAAAGATAAACCTTGGCATATAGAAGGGCAAGCCAACTCTGAGTGGATATTAATGGACTATGTAAATGTTGTAGTTCATGTATTTCAAAAGCATGTAAGAGATTTTTATGATATTGAAAGCCTTTGGGGTGATGCAAAGATCACCGAAATTAATCCAGTTTAATCCTATTGATTTATAACACATGAGTGATTCAAATAAAGACAACAATTCTAACTTACCAAAATTAAAATTCAATTCCTATTGGATTTATGGTGCTATCATAGTTGCTATTATAGCTGTTCAGTTTTTTAGTAGTGGAGATTTAGCTTCGAAAAGTATATCTAAAAATAGATTTGATGAAATCTTAAAAGATAACGATATTAAAGAAATTGTTATTTTAAATAAAGACGTGGCACAAATCTTTTTAACGCAAGATGCTTTAAAAAAAGCTACTCATAAAAAATTCACTTCCTCTACTTTTTATAGACCAGGTTCTGCTGTTTATGAATATAATTTCGGAGATTTAAGAACTTTTGAAGAAAGTATAAATGTTGCAAAAAAAGAAAGAGGACTAATTGTAGATATAGATAATAGAGAACGAACTAGCATTTTTGATGCTATTTTAGGTTTTCTACCATTTATCATATTAATAGCAGTTTGGTTATTTTTTATGCGAAGAATGTCTGGAGCTGGAGGAGGTTCTGGAGGTGGAGGTCAAATTTTTAGCATTGGCAAATCCAAAGCAAAATTATTTGATAAAGACACAAAAGTAAAAACAACTTTTGAAAATGTTGCTGGTTTAGAAGGGGCAAAAGAAGAAGTGCAAGAAATTGTAGACTTCCTAAAAAGTCCTGAAAAATATACGTCTTTGGGAGGTAAAATACCAAAGGGAGCTTTACTAGTTGGGCCTCCGGGTACAGGTAAAACTTTACTTGCAAAGGCAGTTGCAGGAGAAGCTGGTGTTCCGTTTTTCTCTTTATCAGGTTCAGATTTTGTAGAAATGTTTGTAGGTGTAGGTGCTTCAAGGGTGCGTGATTTGTTTAAACAAGCACAGCAGAAGTCCCCTTCGATTATATTTATTGATGAAATTGATGCTATAGGAAGAGCTCGTGGGAAAAATAGTATGACAGGTGGAAATGATGAGCGTGAAAATACTTTAAACCAATTATTAACCGAAATGGACGGTTTTGGTACAGACACAAATGTAATTGTAATTGCAGCAACCAATAGAGCAGATGTTTTAGATAAAGCTTTAATGCGTGCAGGACGTTTTGATCGTCAAATTTATGTGGATTTACCTGATATTCGAGAAAGACAAGAAATATTTGAAGTACATATAAAACCATTAAAAATTTCAGATGATGTAAATGTTGAGTTTTTAGCACAGCAGACTCCTGGATTTTCTGGAGCTGATATCGCAAATATGTGTAATGAAGCTGCTTTGATTGCAGCAAGAAGTAATAAAAAAGCTATTCACCATCAAGATTTTTTAGATGCAGTAGATAGAATTGTTGGTGGTTTAGAGAAGAAGAAAAAAGTAATAACACCTAAGGAAAAAGAAGTTATAGCATTTCACGAAGCTGGACATGCAACTGTAAGTTGGATGTTGGAACATGCTGCGCCATTGGTTAAAGTTACGATAGTGCCTAGAGGACAATCTTTAGGAGCTGCTTGGTATTTACCGGCAGAAAGACTAATTGTTCAAACAGAACAAATGTTAGATGAAATGTGCGCTACTCTAGGAGGTAGAGCGGCAGAAAGAATTATTTTTGATAAAATTTCTACAGGAGCATTAAGCGATTTAGAAAAAGTTACCAAACAAGCAAGAGCAATGGTTACTGTATATGGTTTAAATGAAGAGGTAGGTAACATTACGTATTACGATTCTTCTGGTAATGATGCTTTTGTAAAGCCTTACAGTGAAGAAACTGGTAAAAAAATTGATAAAGAAATCTCTAAAATGATAGAAATTCAATATCAAAGAGCTATTGATTTGTTGAATAATCACAAAGAGAAATTAAGAACTTTAGCAGAATTATTGCTTGAAAAAGAGGTTATTTTTAAAGATGACCTAGAGAAGTTATTTGGCAAAAGACCTTTTGAAGAAGAGCTTGAAGAATTGAAAGTTAAGGATGTTAAAGAAGAAGACATACCTGCAGTAGACAAGGTTACTGAAGAGTAAATTTGAAATGAATTTTTTTAAAAAACTTTTTAATATTCCCGAAAAAGAAGAGGAGAATCATCAAGAACAAGAAATAAATTTATCTCTTGATGATTTATTTGTCCAAAATTTTGTTGAAAAAGGAGGAAAATTTTTGTACTGCTCAGAAAAAAAAGAAGTTATTGATAACCTTAAAAATGTTTTTGCCGAAAACAATTGGGATGAAGTTTACCTTTTAGACGAGAGATTATCCTCATTATTAAACAAGAATGAGGTTAAGGTTATTTCTAGCTTTACAGAAAAAGCTCCTATATTCACTTCTTGCGAACATTTAATCGCAGATAAAGGAGATATATTATTTTCCTCAAATCAATTAAAAAGCACTCGGTTGCCTAAATATCCTTCAAATTTTATTGTATTTGCTACTACAAGTCAGTTGGTGAAAGATACGAATCAGGGCTTAACAGGTATTAAAACCAATAATAAAAAGAATATACCCACAAATATTTGTTCGGTTAAAAATTACAGCATTAATAAAAATGACGATAATTTTTTAAACTATGGTAACAGTAACTCAAAAAACTTATATTTGCTGCTATTAGAAGATTTATAATATGCGCAACCTTCTTAAAAGAAGTATTTCTGGAATTATTTACGTTGTAATTTTTATTTCATCAATATTATTTTCAAAAGAGTCTTATGTTGTGTTAACAACAATATTTAGTCTGTTATGTATTTGGGAATTCTGTAAAATGACCAATTTGAAAAATTTTGCAGCATATCTTTTTTTTTCAGCTGTTTTGTTTCTTCTTATGATAAGGCAAGAAAGCTATGCAACTGCAATTGTTTTGGTGGTTACTATATTTTCTTCTATAAGTTTAATGTATAAATTATTTGCAAAAAAAGAAATAAAGTATACAGATGAAAGATCAAAATTAGGGGTCGTGATTCGTTATATTGTGTTTTCTATGTGCTTCTTAATTTTGCTCCCTTTTTACAATAAAAGTTTTCATCCGTATTTTATGATAAGTATCTTGTCTATTATTTGGGTCAATGACTCATTTGCTTTTTTAGTAGGTAAAAACTTTGGAAAACATAAACTATTTCCATCAGTATCTCCTAAAAAGACAGTAGAAGGTCTTTTAGGAGGATTAGTTTTCTCACTTTTAGCAGGCTTGTTTATTAGCAAGTATCAAACTGATTTTTCATTAATTAATTGGCTAATTATAGCTTTAATTGTTTCCATATTAGGTACAGTTGGGGATTTGGTGGAGTCTAAATTTAAACGACAAGCAAATATTAAAGATAGCGGTACGATTATGCCTGGTCATGGAGGTGTATTAGATAGACTAGATAGTTTGTTGTTTGCCGCGCCCTTTGTATATTTGTATATAAATTTTATAATTTAACTATGATCCGATTTCATAAAGAAGGTTACAAAATAATCTTGATTACTTTTGTTATAGCTACAGCTTTAATTTTACTGGCAGAAAAATTTATTGATATCAATTGGATTGTAAAAGCAATTCAGGTTATAGTATTAGGATTTGTAGTTATTGTGCTACAATTTTTTAGAAACCCTAAAAGAATAGGAGTGTTGGATGATAATACAATTATAGCTCCTGTAGATGGTAAAGTAGTTGTAATTGAAGAAGTAGAAGAGCCCGAATATTTTAAAGACAAAAGAATTCAAGTTTCTATATTTATGTCGCCCATTAACGTGCATGTTACAAGGTACGCTTTGAGTGGTGTTGTTAAATACAGCAAATATCATCCTGGGAAATACCTAGTAGCTTGGCATCCAAAAGCATCAACAGAAAATGAAAGAACTACCGTAGTTGTTGAAAATAACAATATTGGCGAGGTTTTATACAGACAAATTGCAGGTGCTTTAGCAAAAAGAATTGTAAATTATGCTAAAAAAGGTGATAATGTGATACAAAGTACAGATGCAGGATTTATTAAGTTTGGGTCTAGAGTGGATGTCTATTTACCATTAGGCACTACTATTAAAGTGAATTTAGGAGATAAAGTAAAAGGTGGTGTCCAAGTTATCGCAGAAAAATAACGATAATTCTAAAGATTTAGATGAACAGTTTGAAATTATTTTCAACAAGATATCTGAATTAAGGGAGGCGGTTGCTCCAGATGAAATGCTTAAATTATACGCCTACTATAAACAGGCAAGTTTTGGTAATAATTTTTCTTTTAATAGTGATTCAGATGTAAGAAGTGGTTTTAAATTCAATGCCTGGATGCAGTTGAAAGGAATGTCTGTTGAAGAAGCCAAACAAGAATACATTAAATTAGCAAATAAAATTTTAACTGATAAAAAACAAAAACCATGAAAAAAATAAATATAATTTCTTTTTTGATCATTGCCACTGCATTTAGTTTTTCTTCATGTAAATCTGAAGTTAAAAAAACAGTTGTAGAAGAAACTAAGGTAAAAGAAGTAAAAAAAAGTACGGCTGCTTTTGCAGTTAACAATGCAAATAATGATATTAAGTTTATCGCCTATAAAATGACAGAAAAAGTTGGTGTAGGAGGTTGGTTTAAAAAAGTTAATGTACTTTCAGGAGGAGAAGGTAATACTGTTAAAGAAGCAATTGATAATACCGAGTTTTCTATTCCTGTTAGTAGCTTAGCAACAAAAGACTCAAGCAGAGACTATAAAATAAAAAAGTTTTTCTTTGGAGTTATGGATAATACAAGATTACTCTCAGGGAAATTAAAGTTAACTGATGATGCTAATGGTATAGCTACTTTAACTATGAATGGAGAAACTAAAGACGTTCCGTTTTCTTACACAATTGTAGGGAGTACTTTTAATTTAAAAGCTACAATGGATGTTAATAATTGGAATGCTGGTAAAGCTTTGGCATCTTTAAATGAAGTTTGTAAACTTTTGCATACGGGGGCAGACGGAATTTCTAAAACATGGAGTGAGGTTACTTTAGATATCACTTCTTCTTTTTAGAGTAGTTCAGAATATAAACTAAAATAAACCCGAGTCTCAAAACTCGGGTTTATTTTTTACAAATTATTCAAAGCTTTTTTCAGTGTTTTAAATTTGAAAGTAAAATTGTATTTTTTTACTTTTTTAGAAGATATCCGGCTTCCTTCCAATAAAATTATAGCCATATCTCCAAACATTAATTTTAACATGAAGCCAGGTACGCTTATTCTTGCAAACGGTCTTTTGATGGATTTAGCCAAAGTTTTAGAAAATGTTTTGCTAGTTTGATGCTCAGGAGCCACAGCATTGTATATTCCTATTAGTTTTCCTTCAATAGCATCTATATACATTTTACATAAATCGTCAATATGAATCCAAGGTAAATATTGTTTTCCAGAACCTAAAGGAGATATTACAGGTGTTTTCATTTTTTCTAAAGCACCACCATTTTTAGATAATACAATTCCTGTTCTTAAAATCGTAACAGGTACTTTTAAAGTTTTAAATTGTTGTGCTGCATTTTCCCATTTTCGGCAGACATTGCCTAAGTAATCATTTCCATAAGTATCTGTTTCTTCAAAAATCTTATCGGTGGTTATTGCTCCATAATAACCAATACCAGAGGCAGAAACAAAACCTTTTAAAGTAATATTATTTTCTTGCACAGCGCTATAGAGAAGATTTGCAGATTCAACTCTGCTGTCAATAATTATTTTTTTTCTTTTGTTCGTCCATTTTTTATCTGCAATTCCTGCACCCGCCAAATGAACAATATAATCTATATTTCTGAAGACTTTTTTATCAATATAATTTTTTGTAATATCCCATTTAAACTCATTTTTATTTTTAGGATTCCTACTCAAAATCACAACTTCATGACTTGTAGCAGTTAACATTTCAGTAAGTCTTTTACCTACTAAACCTGTTCCCCCTGTAATTAATATTTTTGACATAAAGTAAAAATAAAAAAACTACAATTTTTTGATCATGATTTTTGATAGAAAATTCTTATTTACACATTTAAACGCTTTCATTTGATTTGTAATTTACGTTTGCTAATATTTGTTATGAATTTTTGCAATAGTTTCTTTTCATTGATTGTCTATTAACTTTTTTATAGACAGCATATAATTTCTATATTTTATCCTATTGTTATCAATAAATTATAGGTTTAAATTTTAATAAATACTTGTATTCCATTCTTGTACTACATCAATTTAAATAATAGATAGATATACTAAAGCAATGTTAATATTTTTAAAAAACCTCTTTAAAGCCGTATTTTTATAGTGATGAAAGATAATACAAAAAGAAAAGGTTTTGTTTTTAAAACTTACGAGCCTAAAAATCAGTCTCCTTTTGAGAAGCTTTTTGAAATTTTTAAAGAATTAATCACATATACCTCAGGCGATTTTGATGAAGCAATAGATTGGTTGCGTTCTTTGGATAAAGAATATAAACTAACAACAGCGGAATATACCATTGATGATTTTGTTGAAGATTTAAAAAAGAAGGGATACATTAAAGAAGAAATTGATGCAGAGGGAATAGGAGGTACTAAAATTACACCCAAAACAGAAAGAGCAATTCGCCAGCAAGCTTTGAATCAAATATTTGGAAAGATAAAAAGAACGGGGTCTGGAAATCATAAAAGTAAATCTCCAGGAGTTGGAGATGAACATACAGGTGATTTTAGAGCCTATCAATTTGGTGACAATCTAGACAAAATTTCAATGACTGAAAGTATACGAAATGCTCAAATTAATAATGGGATTGGGGATTTTACACTATCAGAAAACGATTTGGTAGTTGAGGAAACGCTGCATAAAAGTCAAATGAGTACTGTATTAATGATTGATATTAGTCATTCTATGATTTTATATGGCGAGGACAGGATTACACCGGCTAAAAAAGTAGCGATGGCTTTGGCTGAGTTAATTACAACTCGATATCCAAAAGATACTTTAGATATTTTGGTATTTGGTAATGATGCCTGGACTATTAAAATTAAAGATTTACCCTACCTACAAGTAGGACCTTATCATACAAATACCGTAGCGGGTTTAAACTTGGCAATGGATTTGTTAAGAAGAAAGAAAAATACCAATAAACAGATTTTTATGATAACTGACGGGAAACCAAGCTGTCTGCGTTTGCCTGATGGACAGTATTATAAAAATAGTAATGGTCTTGATAAGTATATTGTAAATAAATGTTATGCAATGGCACAACAGGCAAGAAAATTACATATTCCAATCACCACTTTTATGATAGCCCAAGATCCTTACTTAATGAAGTTTGTAAGGGCTTTTACCCAAGCAAATCAAGGAAAAGCATTTTATACTGGTTTAAAAGGTTTGGGTGAAATGATTTTTGAGGATTACGAAACCAATAGAAAGAAAAGAATTAAAGGATAAAATAGTAACAAGGTTGTAAAGTTTGTTAAGACAATATAATTTATGAATATAACTAAGATTAATACATTAGGAGGTTTAAAAAAATCGGGATACCAATCAAAATCAATTAAAGACGAATTGCGTGAAAACTTAATCAGTAAAATGATGAGTAAAGAAACTGTTTTTAAAGGTGTTCATGGCTATGAAAATACGGTTATTCCAGAGCTGGAAAGAGCTATTTTAAGCAGACATAATATCAATTTATTAGGTTTAAGAGGGCAAGCAAAAACTCGTTTGGCTAGGCTAATGATCAATTTGTTAGATGAATATATACCCGTTGTTCAAGGCTCAGAAATTAATGATGACCCACTAAACCCAATTTCTAGATTTGCTATTGAAGCCATTAGAGAAAAAGGTGACGAAACTCCAATTTATTGGTTGCATAGACAAGAACGATTTGCGGAAAAATTAGCAACTCCAGATGTAACTGTAGCGGATATTATTGGAGATGTAGATCCAATAAAAGCAGCCAATTTAAAATTGAGTTATGCAGATGATAGAGTTATCCATTATGGTATGATCCCTAGGGCAAACAGATGTATTTTTGTAATTAATGAATTACCAGATTTACAAGCAAGAATTCAAGTAGCATTATTCAATATTTTACAAGAAGGAGATATTCAAATTCGAGGGTTTAAATTACGATTACCTTTGGATATGCAGTTTATATTTACAGCAAATCCTGAAGATTACACAAATAGAGGAAGTATTGTAACTCCGTTAAAAGATAGAATTGGCTCACAAATTTTAACGCATTATCCTGAAGATATAGAAACTGCAAAAATCATTACGCAACAAGAAGCAAAGAGTATTCAAAAAGATTTTATTCAGGTTCCAGAGCTAGCTAAAGATTTATTGGAGCAAATTGTTTTTGAAGCTAGAGAAAGCGAGTATATTGATGCAAAGAGTGGTGTAAGTGCACGTTTAAGTATATCTGCCTTTGAGAATTTATTAAGTACAGCAGAAAGAAGGTCTATTCTTGCTGGAGATGATGAAACTATGATTCGTTTAAACGATTTTGATGGAATTATTCCATCAATTACCGGAAAGGTAGAACTGGTTTATGAAGGAGAACAAGAGGGGGCGCAAGTAGTTGCAGAAAACCTAATTAAGAAAGCCATTAAATCTTTATTTCCAACCTATTTTCCTGAAATTAAAAAATTAGAAAAAGCCACAGAAGAATCGCCTTATGATGATATCGTGTCTTGGTTTTTTAATGCTGATGAAGATTTTGAATTGTTAGATGATTATTCTGAAAAAGCATATATTTTGGAGTTGGATAAAATTACTCCTTTAAATAAATTTTTATCAAAATATCAACCAAATATGAATCCAGATGATGCCTATTTTGTAAAAGAGTTCTTATTGTGGGGATTGGTAGAGTTTAAAAAACTAAGTAAATATAGATTTGCAGAAGGAACTCAGTTTAAAGATCCTTATGGGAATTTTATGGATGGACTTTAAATGATTATTTATTTTATTTAAATATTTAATTAGGGTATAAAAATTAACCTATTCTTATAATAAACCTCATAGATTTTAAAATTCTATGAGGTTTATTATTTTGTGTTAATTTAGTATTAGGGGATAGTCTATATCTGCAACCTCAACGGTGTCACTCTCAAAATCTGTATCAATTCCTAGTAAAATTCGTAATGCTTTAAGTTCATAAATATCAAACATTAAGGCCAAATTTTGATGTGAAGTAGGGATTGGTATTTTTCTCTTTTGTGTGGAACATCCATTATAATCTAGCCAATAATTTACATCAATTTGAGATACATAAATTTTAAATTTATACAATTGTTCTTTTGAGAACTGAAAAAAGATATTGTTAAAAGTTAATGTATAGTTTTTACAACTGTGGCAAATAGAAAGTTCACCATTTTTTACTCTCCTTATAATTTTAGAATTTTTACACATAATTATTTATTAATAGCAATCTGTTTTTATTTGATTTTTTTGTTTGAATTCTTCTAAAGAGGTTTCTAAAAGATCTTTAGAAATTTCTTCCAATACTTTTTCTACACCTTTTTGCATTGCGAGAGAACCGCAAATTAGTATGGTATGACCATTTTTTAAAAATTCTGCAATAAGATGATTGTATTTCTTTAAAATATCTTGTACATATATTTTTTGATTATTTTCTTTTGAATACGCAGTCTCAAAAGAATTTAAGTACCTTTTTCTAAGTGCTTTATCAATATATGGTTGATATATTTCTTTAGATTGTTGAGTTCTTCCACCCCAAAAAAGACTGATTTTAGTTTTTTTATTTTCATTAATCATTCCTAAAAATGGAGCAATACCAGTTCCATTTGCAATTAGAATCACTTCTTTTGCTTTTTTAGGAAAATGGAATTTTTTATTTCTTTGAATAGATGCTTCAAAAATATTTTCTTCAGAAAGGTTATTTAAATAGTTAGAACAAACTCCAAATTCATGTTTTTTTACACTCAGTAAAATATTTTTACCAATTTTTGCAACGGAATATAAACGTGCTGTTTTTTCATTTTGAGGTGTTATAGAAATCAAATCTCCAGATGTGAATTTTAATTTTTTAGTGGGTTTTAGTTCTATCAAAAATGTATCATCTGCATTTAAAGCAGATTTTTCGATTACTTTAATATTTGTTTCCTTAACTAATTCAAATATTTTATTTTCATCCAAAACAAAATCTAAATTATAATGCGCTTTCCATTGTAATAACCATTTTTCAAAATCACTAAAAGACTGTTTATCTACTTTAAAAAGAGGTAAAATAGGAGTGAA
Source organism: uncultured Polaribacter sp. (assembly GCA_913020555.1). Taxonomy (GTDB): domain Bacteria; phylum Bacteroidota; class Bacteroidia; order Flavobacteriales; family Flavobacteriaceae; genus Polaribacter. Next base: position 39,077 of record CAJWAC010000015.1, read on the forward strand.
TTTTTCGTGTAATTGTAAACTAGCTTGCACCAATATTGCAAACTTGCAAAATTCAGGATAGTTTGTTGATCCAAAACCAACAATTGAAAAGTTTAGAGGACTTTTTTGATCTTGTTTTTTTAATTTTTCTAAGAATAAATCTGCATTTTCAGGAGCTTCACCATCTCCATAAGTGGCTGTGAGAATAATGAGTTCTTTAGCTTTTTTATAGGTTGTAAAGTTGTTTAATTCATCAATATAAACATTCTTTTCGGCTGCTATTAATGCTTTGTAAATTGCATTGGCAAATTTGATAGTACCACCTGTTTCAGAACCAATTAAAATGACAAATTCTGCGAGGTCTGGGTG
>CAJWAC010000016.1 GCA_913020555.1 uncultured Polaribacter sp.
TATCTGTAAAATTATTATCCAGTTTACTGGTTAAAGATGGTGTTTTAGCAAATAATATAGATGCAAGAAACTTAATTATTACAGATGAAAACTTTGGAAATGCGCAACCAATTTCAAATATTTCTAAAGAAAATGTAATATCTCATTTTAAACAAAAAAAGGATTTTTTAAATATTGTTACAGGATTTATTTCTTCTAATGAAAAAGGGGAAACAACAACTTTAGGTAGAAATGGAAGTAATTTCACCGCAGCTCTTTTAGCCAATTATTTAGATGCAGAAGAGTTGCAGAATTACACGCATGTAAATGGAATTTTTACTGCAAATCCTGATTTGGTAGTTGATGCAAAAAAAATTGCGCAATTATCTTTTTCTGAGGCAAATGAATTGGCAAACTTTGGTGCAAATATTTTACACGCAAAAACTATAATTCCACTTTTAGAAAAGAATATTAACCTCCGAATTTTAAATACATTTAATAGATCTGATAAAGGAACGTTAATTACATCAGATTCTTCTGTAAAAGGTATTAAAACCATTTCTACAAAAGATAATGTTTCTTTACTTAATTTTGAAGGAAGAGGTTTACTGGGAAAAGTTGGTGTAGATGCAAGAATTTTTAAAGCCTTGGGTGATAAAAATGTCAATGTAAGCATTATATCTCAAGGTTCCTCTGAAAGAGGAATTGGGTTAATTATTGATTCAAATGATACTGAACAAGCCATTAAATCCTTAAAAAAAGAGTTTGAAAATGATTTTTATTCACAAGATGTAAATCGTATTTCTGCTGTTGATAATGTATCAGTAATTTCTATCATTGGTCAAGATTTGAGTGAGTTTCATCATCCATATAATGCATTAATAAAAAACCAAATTGTACCTATCTTATTCAACAATACTATTACAGGCAAAAATGTGAGTTTGGTGGTTAAAAAAGAGGAATTGCATAAAGCTGTGAATGTGATTCACGGACAAGTTTTTGGGGTTACCAAAAAAATAAATATTGCCGTTTTTGGGAAAGGTTTGGTAGGCGGTACTTTAATAAATCAAATTATAACAAATACACAATCTGTTTTAGAACGAAGAAAATTACAATTGAATGTTTTTGCGGTAGCAAACTCTAAAAAAGTTTTATTAAGTAAAAGCGGAGTTTCAAATACGTGGGAACAAGATTTATATGAAAAAGGAATTGATAATTTCTCAATTACAGATATTATTGATTTTGCAAAAGAAAATCATTTTGAAAATTTAATTGCTGTAGATAATACTGCAAGTAAAAGTTTTATAAATAATTATATTCCTTTAATAGAATCTGGATTTGATTTGGTTTCTTGCAACAAGATAGCAAATACATTGTCTTTTGATTTTTACAAGGAAGTTAGAGTAAAGTTAAAAGAACATAAAAAACAGTATTTGTACGAAACTAATGTTGGTGCAGGATTACCTTTAATTGATACTATTCGTTTGTTGCATGAATCTGGAGAAAATATCACTAAAATAAAAGGAGTTTTTTCTGGTAGTTTAAGTTACTTGTTCAACACTTTTTCAGATCGGAATAGTACATTTTCTTCAGTATTAAAGAAGGCTATTGATAAAGGCTTTACAGAACCAGACCCAAGAGAAGATTTAGGAGGTAATGATGTAGCAAGAAAATTGTTGATTTTAGCAAGAGAGTTAGATCTAGAAAATGAATTGGATGAGGTGAATATTAAAAATCTAATTCCGGAAGATTTAAGATTAGGTTCTGCCAAAGATTTTATCAATAATTTAGAAGTATTAAATGAAGAATATCAAACTTTAAAGGAAAACCAAAAGCCAAATCATGTATTAAGATATATAGGAGAATTAAGTGGTGATTTATCAAAAGAAAAAGGAAATTTAGAAGTAAAATTGGTGTCAATACCCAAAGAAACTCCTTTAGGATCTCTGCAAGGTTCTGATGTTATTTTTGAGATTTATACACAATCTTATGGAGCACAACCTATTGTAATTCAAGGAGCAGGAGCTGGAGCGAGTGTGACTGCAAGAGGTGTTTTTGGAGATATTTTAAGATTAGCAAAACACAACAATTAAAAGAATTTTAGTTGAAACCAAATTCGAGTTATTCTAAACTAATTTAAAGTAATAAACCTTAACCATAATGAGTAAGTATTTTGAAACTCAGGCTATAAGAAATCAAACTGAAAGAACTCAGTTTTTAGAGCACTCCACTCCTTTGTATTTAACCTCAAGTTTTGTGTTTGAGAATGCTGAGGAAATGCGTTCCTCTTTTGCTGAAGAAAAACAACGTAATTTATATAGTAGATTTACAAATCCTAATACAACAGAATTTGTAGATAAAATTGTACAGATGGAAGGTGCTGAAGCTGGTTATGCATTTGCTACAGGAATGTCAGCAATTTTTTCATCATTTGCGGCTTTATTAAATGCTGGTGATCACGTAGTTTCTTGTAGATCTGTTTTTGGTTCTACACATTCTATGTTTACCAAGTTTTTACCAAAATGGAATATAGAAACTTCTTATTTTAAAGTTGATGAGGTTGATTTATTAGAAAGTTTGATTCAAAAAAACACAAAAATTTTATACATAGAAACTCCAACAAATCCTGCTGTAGATATTCTAGATCTAGATTTAATTGGCAGAATTGCCAAGAAATATAATCTTATTTTTATTGTTGATAATTGTTTTGCGACACCTTACATTCAACAACCAATAAAATTTGGAGCAGATTTGGTAATTCATTCAGCAACTAAATTGATTGATGGTCAAGGACGTGTTTTAGGAGGTGTTACAGTTGGCTCAAAAGATTTAATTAGAGAAATTTATTTATTTGCCAGAAATACTGGTCCAGCAATGTCACCATTTAATGCTTGGGTGTTGTCTAAAAGTTTAGAAACGTTAGCAATTAGAGTTGAAAAGCATTGTGAAAATGCACTAAAAGTTGCTCAATTTTTAGAAGAAAATAATAAGGTAACATTGGTTAAATATCCATTTTTAAAATCTCATCCTCAATATAAAGTTGCTCGAAAACAAATGAAATTAGGTGGAAATATTGTAGCTTTTGAAATTAGGGGAGGTATAGAAGCTGGAAGAAATTTTTTAAATAATATCAAAATGTGTACATTATCAGCCAATCTAGGGGATACAAGAACTATAGTAACGCATCCTTCCTCTACAACTCATGGCCGTTTATCAGAAGAAGACCGTTTAGAAGTTGGTATTACAAATGGTTTGGTTCGAATTTCTGTTGGTTTAGAGAATGTAAATGATATTATTGAAGATATTGAGCAAGCATTGAATAGGATTTAATTATATTTATTTGTGTAGTTTTGTTTGATGCTATCTAAAAAAACAAAATACGGTATAAAAGCACTTACTTATTTAGCAAAGCAAGAATCTAAAATTCCTGTTCCCATTGCTGTTATAGCTAAAAATAAAAACATATCATTAAAATTCTTAGAAAGCATCTTATTAACGCTTCGTAAAAACGGATTATTAGCATCTAAAAAAGGAAAAGGTGGAGGTTACTATCTCTTAAAAGAACCAGAAGAAATTTTAATGACCACAATTTATAGAATTTTGGAAGGTCCTATCTCTATGGTATCTTGCGTTAGTTTAAATTTTTATGAAAAGTGTGATGATTGTCCAGACGAAGATACATGTTCAGTTCATAGATTGATGATTCAAGTTAGAGACAATACTTTACAAATTTTCAGAAATACAACTTTGGCAGATTTAATTGTAACAAAGAAAGAATAAAGCGAGATGTTCTAAAATCAAAACTTCCACATGAAAAATAAGTTCGTTTTAATTCTGCTAGTTCTAATTTCTTTAAACTTTTTTAGTCAAGAGAAAGAAAAACAGAAAACAAAATTCACTAAATTTTTATCGAAGTCTTATTACAGCTTAAATTTTGGTGGAATTTTTTATCCTTTTTCAAATGATAATTTAACTGATGGTTATGCCACAGAATCTTTTAGTAGAAATTGGTTTTCAGGAAGATTATTGTTGGGTCATAAATTGAATGATAATTTTTCCATACAATTTGGTACTATGAGGCCTGCTTCTTGGTTCAAATACGATAATGTAAATAATATTGGATATGAAACAAGCGTATGGATAAATGCTTGGTCACTTTCACTTAAAAAGGATTTTAATATTAATAAAAAGACTTCTTTTTATGCAGAAGCTGGAGTAGCTAATTTAACTAGATTTGGTTTTTCTATATACAATAAAGCAATTTATGATGATGCACATTATGCGAGTTTAATTTACGGTTTAGGTTTGCAATATTGGTTGAGTGATAAATGGAGATTATCAGCAAACGGAACTTTTTTACCTAGTTCTGCAAAGCACAATCAACCTTCAATTTCTCAAGTATCTGCAGGTTTTGAATATCATTTACAACAAGTTGATGATAAAATAGCTAAAGAATATGCCGAGAACGAATATTTTTTTCCTAATAATATTTTTCAAATTAGTTATGGTACAGGAGAAATAGGTTTTGGCTTTAATCAGTTTTTTGGTATGAGTTTGCCTGTAGGGAATTTTGAAAGTTTCGGAATTCCTGTTTTTTGGGTAGGAGAGGTAAAAGCACAGCATGCAGTTTCTGTAACTTATCAAAGGCTCATATATAGGTCAGAAAAAATTTTCTCTTTAGATTGGGGCCTAAGTGCAACCTATTTTCAGTCTAGAGGTAAAACAGATGTTTTTGCATTTTCGATATTTCCCGTTTTACGATTCTATTTATTAAGAAATAAGAGTTTCGATTTATATTCAAATTACTCGATCATTGGCCCAGCTTATATTTCAAAAGCAGATATAGATGGTATTAAAAGTGGACCAAATACTACATTCCAGGATACAATGGGTTTTGGACTTTTCTTTGGTAAAGAAAGAAAATATAATTTCGAGTTACGCATCATGCATTATTCTAATGGAAATATTTTTACTAGAAACTCAGGCGTAGCTATTCCTATTCAATTTACTTTTGGTAAAACATTTTAGACTTTTTCCTTTAAAAAATCATTAGAATTATTGCATCTAGTGATAACATATTCATAATATAAAGCACTAAATTTTATTAATCTATTAATTCGATAGGGTAATAATGATTTAGTTAAGTGTTTATCGCTTTTAAATAGAATTATGACGTATGTTTGTTTACTCTACTAATAAAGTAGGGTAATAAAAATACTCAATTATTGTGATTTTAAATGAAATGATTTTTAGTAAAAAATCTGTAAGTCAAAGTTTTAATCAAAACATTACTTCCGAAAAACCTATAAGAAGTGTCATAAAGGCACTGAGCTGGAGGTTTATTGGTACTATAGATACTTTAATAGTTTCTTATTTAATTACAGGTAAAGTTTCATTAGCAGCATCAATAGCATCAATAGATTTTGTATCAAAGCTAATTTTATATTTTTTTCATGAAAGAATTTGGAATCAAGTAAAATGGGGTAAATAAAGATTATGAATTTAGAAAAAATAAACAAAGAGTTAGAAAATAAAAGTCCAAGGGAGGTTGTTGATTGGGCAATTTCTTTTGCAAATAAGCCTTTAATTACAACCAATTTCAGGCCTTATGAAGTTGCTATTTTAAATGCAGTTACAGAAGTAAAGAAAGATATTAAAGTAATTTGGTGTGATACAGGTTACAATACTTTACAAACTTATAAACATGCTGAAGAAATTATTAAAAAATTAAGATTAGATATCAACTTGTATACTCCTAAACAAACAGTTGCGCATAGAAACGCTGTATTAGGAGTTCCTACAATTAACAATCCAAAACATACGGTTTTTACAGAACAAGTTAAACTAGAACCTTTTGCTAGAGCAATGAAAGAGCATCAACCAGATGTATGGTTTACAAATTTACGCAAAGGACAAACGGTATTTAGAAATAGTATAGATATAGTTTCATTAAGCAAAGATGGTATTATAAAAGTAAGTCCATTTTATAATTGGACAGATGAACAATTAGATGCTTATCTAAAAGAAAAAGGATTGCCAAATGAGTTTATCTATTTTGATCCAACAAAAGTAGAAAGTAATAGAGAATGTGGTTTACATATATAAAAGATATGATAATGAATCAAAATACAATACAAGTAAATGCTTTAGAAAGTGAAGCTATTTATATTTTTAGAGAGGTAGTAGCCCAATTTGAAAAGCCAGTATTACTATTTTCTGGCGGAAAAGATAGCATAACTCTAGTGCGTTTGGCGCAAAAGGCATTTTATCCTGCAAAAATTCCTTTTCCATTATTACATATCGATACAGGACATAATTTTCCTGAAACCATAGAGTTCAGAGATAATTTAGTGAAAGAATTAAATGTCGAATTAATTGTGAGGAATGTTCAAGATAATATTGATGCTGGAATAGTAAAGGAAGAAACAGGTAGATATGCAAGCAGAAATATGTTGCAAACAGAAACGTTGCTGGGAGCCATAGAAGAGTTTGGTTTTGATGCTTGTATTGGCGGAGCAAGAAGAGATGAAGAAAAGGCAAGAGCTAAAGAACGTATTTTTTCTATTAGAGATGATTTTGGACAATGGGATGAAAAAAACCAACGTCCTGAAGTTTTCGACATGTTAAATGGTAGGATTGATTTAGGACAAAATGTGCGAGTATTTCCAATTTCTAACTGGACAGAGTTAGATGTTTGGTCGTACATAGAAAAAGAAAATATTAAAATTCCATCTATATATTTTGCTCATGTTAGAGCTACTTTTCTTAGAGACGGATTCATATGGTCTGCAGATGATAAGATTGTTTATAGAGATAAAAATGAAAAGGTAGATTATCGTTTAGTAAGGTTTAGAACAGTTGGAGATATGAGTTGCACAGCCGCTGTTTTATCAGAAGCCTCAAATATAGCATCTGTTGTTAAAGAAATTAGAGGTTCATCAATTTCAGAAAGAGGTGCAAGAATAGATGATAAACGTTCCGAATCCGCTATGGAAAAAAGAAAACAGCAAGGATATTTTTAATCAAACGAGTAAAATAAAGAATAGAATGAAAGTATTAAAAATAGCAACAGCAGGCAGTGTAGATGATGGAAAAAGTACCTTAATTGGTCGTATTTTATATGACACCAAATCATTAACTGATGATAAATTAGAAGCAATAAAAGAAAAAAGTATTCAAAGAGGGTTTGATTATTTAGATTTTTCTTTAGCCACAGATGGATTGGTTGCAGAAAGAGAACAAGGAATTACAATTGATGTAGCGCATATTTATTTTTCAACACCATCAAAAAGTTACATTATAGCAGATACTCCAGGGCATATAGAATATACCAGAAACATGGTTACAGGAGCATCTACGGCGCAAGTATCAATTGTATTAATTGATGCTAGAAATGGAGTTGTAGAGCAAACCTACAGACATTTTTTTATCAATAATTTACTGCGAATTAAAAATGTAGTAATCGCAATTAATAAAATGGATTTAGTCGATTTTTCTCAAGAAAAATTCAATGTTATTAAAGGAGAAATTGAATATTTAGCAAGTAAAAGTGAATACAAAAGGCAAAAATTAACTTTTATCCCAATATCAGCCTTACAAGGAGATAATATTGTAAATAAATCAGAAAATACACCTTGGTATTCTGGAAATACTTTAATGAAGCATTTAGAAAATATAGAAGCAAATGATATTAATGATGAATCACAAACACGTTTTCCTGTACAAACTGTAATCAGACCGAAAACAAAAAAATATCACGATTACAGAGGTTATGCGGGTAAATTGTATGGAGGCGATTTTGAAATAGGAGATGAGGTTAAAGTTTTACCATCACAGACAACATCTAAAATTAAGAGTATTAATTTTTTTGATAAAGAGTTTGCAAGAGCTAAAAGAGGTAGTTCAGTTACAATTACTTTAGAAGATAATGTAAATGTGAGCAGAGGAGATATGTTGGTAAAGGTTAACCAAGAACCTTCAATTACAAAACAAATAAATGCAACTGTTTGTTGGATGGATAAAGAGCCTTTAAATAGGGCACAAAAATATTACATAAAACATGGTGTAAATGATGCACAAGCAAAAATTACAAATTTATCTAGCATTATAAAAACTGATTTTTCAGGAATTGAAGAAAATCCATCAAAGCTAGAACTAAATCAAATTGGTAATATCCAATTAAAATTAAGTAAACCTTTATTGGTAGACGCTTATAGTAAAAATAAGCAAAATGGATCTTTTATATTAATCAATTCAAGAACAAACAATACAGTTGGTGTTGGATTTATACTATAGAAAAAATGCAGAGTTTTAGAACAGAAATAGAAAATCCAGTTGTAGAAAAAGATATTATTGAATTGGCAGACAAAATTGCTGAATTCAATAACCTGCAAATAGATGAAGAAAAATTTAGAAGTTTACGTTTAGCAAGAGGAGTATATGGTCAGCGCCAAAAAGGTGTTCAAATGATTCGTATTAAATTACCTTATGGTAAACTAAAAAGCAATCAATTAAAAAGAATAGCAGATGTTTCAGATGAATATTCTATTGGGAGGTTACATATCACAACACGTCAAGATATACAAATTCATTATGTAGATTTAAAAAGAACTCCACAACTTTGGGCAGAATTAGAAAGAGATAAAGTAACATTAAGAGAAGCTTGTGGTAATACAGTGAGAAATGTAACTGCTTCGGAAACAGCAGGTATAGACGTAAATGAGCCTTTTGATGTTTCTCCATATGCAGATGCGTTATTTCGTTTTTTTTTAAGAAATCCTATATGTCAGGAAATGGGACGAAAATTTAAAGTTTCTTTTTCAGCAACAGAAGAAGATACAGGACTTTCTTATATGCATGATTTAGGTTTTATTGCTAAAATAGAAAATCAAGTTCATGGTTTTAAAGTGATGATTGGTGGCGGTTTAGGTTCTCAACCAAGACATGCAGATGTACTCTATGATTTTCTTCCAAGTGATAAAATAATCCCTTTAATGGAAGGTGTTTTAAGAATTTTTGATAGATACGGAGAACGTAAAAGTAGGGCCAAAGCAAGAATGAAATTCTTAATAAAAGATATTGGTTTAGCTGCTTTTAAACAGTTAGTTAAACAAGAACAAAATGCCATAGAATTTAAAACGATAAAAATAAATATTGATGATTATCAGGTTTCAATCCCTGTTGATGTAAAAGAAATACCAAAAGTTACAGTAAAGGATAAAAAAGCCTTTAAAATTTGGAAAACAACCAATGTAATTCGTCAAAAACAAAAAGATTATGTGGCTGTCGGAATCAAAGTATTATTAGGAGATTTTTATACAGATAAAGCAAGACTACTAGCAGATTTGGTAGAGAAGTATGCAGCAGGAGAAGTCAGATTATCTCTACGTCAAAATATATTAATTCCTTTTGTTAAGGAAAGTTTATTAGAATTTTTCTATTTAGAATTAGAAAAATTAGGTTTTGCAGAAGCTGGATATAATAAGGCAATAGACATAACTGCGTGTCCAGGAACCGATACTTGTAACTTAGGAATTGCAAGTAGTACTGGAATTGCAGAAAAGTTAGAAAGAGTAATTACTGCAGAGTATCCTCAATATTTAGAAAACAGTGATTTGGTTATCAAGATAAGTGGCTGTATGAACGCTTGTGGACAGCATACTATGGCAAATATTGGTTTTCAAGGTATGTCTGTTCGCACGCCAAACAAGTTAGTTGCTCCAGCTTTACAAGTCTTATTGGGAGGAGGTAACTTAGGTAATGGAAATGGAGTTTTTGCAGATAAACTTGTTAAGATTCCAAGTAAAAGAGGTCCAGAAGCTTTACGCAGAATTTTAAACGATTTTGAAGAAAATGCAAATGGTAGGTTATTTATAGATTATTACAATGAAAAAGGGAAAAAGTACTTTTATGACTTTTTAAGCGATTTACGAGATGTTTCTAATTTAGCTCAAGAAGATTTTATTGATTGGGGTACAGAAGAAGAGTATATAAAGCAAATAGGAATTGGAGAGTGTGCAGGTGTTGTTATCGATTTAATTGCTACTTTATTTTTAGAAAGCCATGAGAAAATTCAAAAAGCAAAAGAATCTTTTATAGATGATGATTTTTCTAGTTCAATTTATCACGCCTACAGTTCTATGGTAAATTCTGCAAAAGCGTTGCTATTGGCAGATGGTATAAAAACAAACTCTCAAGCAAAAATTATCAGTCAGTTTGATGAGCATTTTGTTCAAACAAAAAAAATTGCTTTAGATACCTCCTTTTCAGATTTAATTTATCAAATCAATAAATATAACCCTAAGTATGAGTTTTCTAAGAAATATATAAAAGATGCAGAATTATTTTTACAACAGGTAAGAGATTTTAGAGAGAAAGAATTAGCAATTACAAAATCTGTAATAAATGAATTTTAAAACACCAAAATTATCAGTTGTGGGCGCTGGTCCTGGAGATGTTGATTTAATCACGGTAAAAGCAATTAAAGTTTTAAAAACTGCTAATGTCATTTTATACGATGCTTTAGTAAATAAAGAATTGTTGGATTATATAAACCCAAATGCAGAATTAATATTTGTAGGTAAAAGAAAAGGTTGTTACAGATATGAGCAGCAGCAAATCAATGAACTAATCATACAAAGAGCCAACTTAAAAGGTCACGTAGTTCGTTTAAAAGGAGGAGATCCTTTTATTTTTGGAAGAGGTGCAGAGGAAATGGAATATGCTGCAAAATTTGGTTTAGAAGTTGCAATTATACCAGGAATTTCGTCATCAATGGCAGTTGCTGCAAGTCAAAATATTCCTGTTACAAAAAGAGGATGTGCAGAAAGTTTTTGGGTTATAACAGGTACAACAAAAGAACATAAAATTAGTAAAGACATACAATTGGCTGCAAAGTCTAACGCTACAGTTGTAATATTAATGGGGATGAGTAAATTATCTCAAATAGTACAATTATTTGCGGCTGAAGGTAAAAACGAATTGCCTGTTGCTGTCATTCAAGATGGAACAACCATCAATGAAAAAATTGGAATTGGTACAGTGTCCTCAATCGAAAATATTGTTATAAAAAAACAGTTGAGTAACCCTGCAATAATAGTTTTAGGTGAAGTTGTAAAACATCGTCAAAGAGTTTTAGAAATTCAAGAAAAATATACAAAAGAATTGGTTTTATAATGGAAAGAAATAATTTATATCCGATTTTCTTAAAGTCTAAAAATCTCAACTTTTTAATTGTTGGAGGTGGTTTTGTTGCTGAAGAAAAATTATCTTTTTTACTAAAATCAAGTCCAGAAGCCAAAGTAACTATGGTTTCGCCAATGTTTAGACAAGGAACCTTAGATTTATCCAAAAAAGGATATGTTGAATTAATTCAAGACAGATATCAAAAAATATATATAGAAAACAAACATATAGTGATAGCAACAACGGATGTTCCAGAGGTAAATGTTCAGATTTGGAAAGATTGCAGAGCAGAAGCAAAGTTGGTAAATGTTGCTGATAATCCACCTTATTGCGATTTTTATATGGGAGGAATCGTTACAAAAGGAAATGTGAAAATAGCTATTTCTACAAATGGTAAATCACCAACAACTGCCAAAAGATTACGCCAATTTTTTGAAGAAGTAATTCCAGAAAATATTGATGATTTAGTAAAGAATTTAAATAAATATAGAAAAACCATCAAAGGTAACTTTGAAGAAAAAGTCCAAAAACTAAACGAGTTTACAAAAAGTTTAGTAGAAAAATAAATTATGATTACAACAGATATATTAATTATAGGAGCAGGGCCAACAGGATTATTTACTGTTTTTGAAGCAGGTTTATTAAAACTAAAATGTCATTTAATTGATGCTTTACCTCAACCAGGTGGTCAGTGCTCAGAAATTTATCCTAAGAAACCAATTTATGATATTCCAGCGTATCCAGAAATTTTAGCAGGCGATTTAACACATAAATTGATGGAACAGATTAAGCAGTTCGAACCTGGTTTTACATTAGGAGAAAGAGCGGAAACAATTAATAAGCAAAACGATGGAACTTTTATTGTTACAACAAATAAAGGTACAAAACATCATGCTAAAATTGTAGCTATTGCAGGTGGTTTAGGTTCTTTTGAGCCAAGGAAACCCAAAATTGATAACTTAACAGATTATGAAAATAAAGGTGTAGAGTATATTATAAAAGAACCTGAATTATATAGAAATAAAAAAGTAGTAATTTCTGGTGGTGGAGATTCTGCTTTAGATTGGGCAATATTTTTGAGTAATATTGCATCAGAAGTTACTTTAATTCATAGAAGAAACGAATTTAGAGGAGCTTTAGATTCGGTTGAAAAAGCGCAAGAGTTAAAGAATTTGGGTAAAATAAATATAATTACTCCAGCAGAAGTAAAAGGTATTTTAGGAAATGATAATGTTACGGGAGTTGCGGTTCAGAAAAAAGGAGAAGATGCTTTTATTATTGATGCCGATCATTTTATTCCCCTATTTGGTTTGTCCCCAAAATTAGGTCCAATAGGTAATTGGGGCTTAGAGATAGAGAAAAATGCAATTAAGGTAAATAATGCGTTAGATTATCAAACCAATATACCGGGAATTTATGCAATAGGCGATGTAAATACTTATCCAGGAAAACTGAAATTAATTTTATGTGGTTTTCATGAAGCAACTTTAATGTGTCAAAGTGCGTACAAGAGAATTTTTCCAAACAAAAAATATGTTATGAAATATACAACTGTTGGAGGTGTAGAAGGTTTTGATGGTACAAAAAAAGAAGCTCCAAAAGCAGTGGTTAAAGCAATTCAGTAGTATATTTTTGTTAGGTTTATGTAACTTTGTAGTCAATAATAATATAAAATATAGATGCAAGACATCAATCTAAAAATAACGGATAGAACAGGAGTAACGCATGATATTGTTGCACCAACAGATATGGCAATGAATCTTATGGAAGTCGTTCGCTCTTATGAATTAGCAGAAGAAGGAACCATTGGTATTTGTGGAGGAATGGCCATGTGTGCCTCTTGTCAATGTTACATAAAGTCAGACCACGATTTGCCAGTAATGTCTGATGATGAGGATGCAATGTTGGCTGAAGCATTTAATGTTGAAGATAATAGTAGGTTGGGTTGTCAAATACAAATAACTCCTGAATTAGAAGGTTTAGAAGTGGAATTAGCGCCCGAAGATTAATTTTTATTGATGAAAGAAGTGGAACAAATTGTTGAGTTTAAAAACTATAGTATGTCTTTAAGAGACAATGTTGGAGTTTTTACAAAACAACTGATTATTAATTTGTTTGATATTTCTCGTCTTCATGAAAGTGGACAAGAAATAAGGTTGCAATTTTTAAAAATCTTAGAAGTATTATGTATTGAGGACGGAGAAAATTTATGGAGCGATTTTGAAAATCATTTTGTAGAAATTAGAAAAAAACTGGCTTTAGATGCAAAAGCTGCTTACAAAAATGATCCAGCAGCAAAAAGCTTAAAAGAAGTTTATTTAGCATACCCTGGTTTTTATGCAATTGCTGTATACAGGTTGAGTCATCAATTATTAAAATTTGATATTCCCATTTTACCAAGAATGATGAGTGAATTTGCGCACAGTATAACTGGTGCAGATATTCATCCAGGAGCAAAAATTGGAAATGCATTTTTTATTGATCATGCAACAGGAATTGTGATAGGAGAAACTACAATTATTAAGCATAAAGTACAGATTTTTCAAGGGGTAACTTTGGGTGGAATTCAAGTAAAAAAGAGTTTAGCATTTACAAAAAGACATCCAACAATAGAAAATGGAGTTATAATTTATGCAAATGCAACTATTCTTGGAGGAGATGTAGTTATTGGAGAAAATTCAGTAATTGGTGCTAATGTTTGCATTACAGAATCAATTCCAGAAAACTCAATAGTTACAATACAATCAGTAAATACTATTTTTCAGAAGAAAAATTAAAATATGAAAACAAAAAGTATTATAGATTTTGTGGGAAATACACCTTTGGTGCAAGCTCAACACATATTTAAAAAAGAAGGAGTTACTTTACTTTTAAAACTAGAAGGTAATAATCCGGGAGGAAGCGTAAAAGACAGAGCTGCATATTACATGATTTCTGAAGCTATCAAAAGGAAAAATATAAAAAAAGGAGATACTTTGGTTGAGGCAACAAGCGGAAACACAGGAATTGCTCTAGCATTAATGGCCAAAGTTTTAGGAGTAAATATGGTCATTACAATGCCAGAGAACTCTACTATAGAAAGAGTAAAAACAATGCGTGCTTATGGAGCAAAAGTTATTTTAACTCCAGAAGATAAAGGAATGGAAGGTGCAATTGACCACGCTTTAAAACTAAAATATAAAAAGGGTTATTTCCGATTAAATCAGTTTGATAATTTAGACAATCCTAAAGCGCATTACAATACAACAGGTCCAGAAATTTGGAGAGATACAGAAGGTCAAGTTACACATTTTATCTCTGCAATGGGAACAACTGGAACCATAACAGGAGTATCAGATTATTTAAAAGAAAAGAATCAAAATATTCAAATTATTGGAGCTCAGCCAAAAGATGGGGCAAGAATTCCTGGTATTAGAAAATGGAGAAAAGAATATTTACCTGCAATTTTTAAAGCAAATAAAATTGATCAAATTCTAGAAGTAGGTGAAGCAGAGGCAAAAGCAATGACCATTCGTTTGGCAAAAGAAGAAGGAATTTTTTCAGGAATGAGTAGTGGAGGTTCTGTGGCTACAGCTATAAAAATTGCAAATTCTATAGATAAAGGAATTGTAGTTGCTATTATTTGCGATAGAGGAGATAGATATCTTTCTTCAGATATATTTGAATAAATTATTAAAATAGAGAAAAAGTTCGTTACTTTGTTTCGAATATAGTTCATAAACTTATTGATACGTTATCACGAAAGGCAGAGGGAATAGACCCAATGAAGCCTTGGCAACCTCTCATTATGAGAAAGGTGCTACATTCTACAGAATTTTTATTCTGACAGATAACAGCGAAAAATCTCACTTTTCCTGATGACATATATTGATAAAAAATCAAAAAATGTCAAATATTTATAAAGCTTTACAAGATCGAATTTTAGTTTTAGATGGTGCTATGGGCACCATGCTTCAGGCTTATAAATTCACTGAAGAAGATTTTAGAGGAGAACGATTTAAAGATTATCCAACACCCTTACAAGGTAATAATGATTTATTGTCAATTACGCAGCCAGAGGCAATTAAAACTATTCATAGAAAGTATTTTGAAGTTGGTGCAGACATAATTGAAACCAATACCTTTTCTGGAACTACTATAGCAATGGCAGATTACCAAATGGAAGATTTGGTATATGAATTGAATTATCAATCTGCAAAAATAGCAAAAGTAGTAGCAGACGAATTTACAATTAAAGAGCCACAGAAACCTAGATTTGTAGCAGGTTCAATAGGGCCAACAAACAGAACAGCAAGCATGTCTCCAGATGTAAACGATCCAGGTTATAGAGCAGTAACTTTTAATGAATTAAGAATAGCTTATAAACAACAAGCAGAGGCCTTGCTAGATGGCGGGGTAGATTTATTATTAGTAGAAACTGTTTTTGACACATTAAATGCAAAAGCAGCCTTATTTGCAATTGAGGAGGTAAAAGAACAGCGTAAAATTGATATTCCTGTAATGTTAAGTGGAACAATCACAGATGCTTCTGGCAGAACCTTATCAGGTCAAACTGCAGAAGCTTTTTTGATTTCTGTATCGCACGTTCCACTGCTTTCTGTAGGATTCAATTGTGCTTTAGGCGCTAATTTACTTCAGCCACATTTAGAGGCAATTGCTAGTAAAACAGATTTTGCAATTTCTGCACATCCAAATGCTGGCTTACCAAATGCTTTTGGAGAATATGATGAAACTCCAGAAGAAATGGGAGCGCAAATAGAAGAATATTTAAAAAAGAACTTAATCAATATTATTGGAGGTTGTTGTGGTACTAGTCCAGAGCATATAAAAGTCATTGCCAACATTGCTGCAAAATATAAACCAAGAGCTCATGCTGAACATGTTTTAGAATCATATTAGAATTAAAGAAGTAAGATGAAGGTAAAACAATCAAAATATATGCATTTATCAGGTTTAGAACCATTAATTCTAAACGAGAATAGTAATTTTATAAATATTGGAGAACGTACAAATGTTGCTGGTTCACGCAAGTTTTTACGTTTAGTAAAAAAAGAAAATTTTGATGAAGCATTAGATATTGCCAGACATCAAGTAGATGGTGGAGCACAAATTGTGGATATTAATATGGATGATGGTTTGATTGATGGAAAAGAAGCAATGGTACGTTTCTTAAACCTAATTGCAGCAGAACCAGATATTTGTAGAGTTCCTATGATGATTGACAGTTCTAAATGGGAAATTATTGAGGCTGGTTTACAAGTTGTACAAGGAAAATGTGTGGTAAATTCCATCTCTCTAAAAGAAGGTGAAGCAAAATTTATTTGGGAAGCTACACAAATAAAACGCTATGGAGCGGCAGTAATTGTCATGGCTTTTGATGAAGTAGGTCAAGCAGATAATTATAAACGAAGAATAGAAATCGCAAAACGTTCTTATGATATTTTGGTGGATAAAGTTGGCTTTGCTTCAGAAGATATAATTTTTGATTTAAATATTTTTCCTGTAGCCACAGGAATGGAGGAACACAGAAAAAATGCCATAGATTTTATAGAAGCTACAAAATGGGTTCGTCAAAATTTAGAGAATGTTTCCGTAAGTGGAGGTGTAAGTAATGTGTCTTTTTCTTTTAGAGGTAACAATGCTGTGCGTGAAGCGATGCACTCTGTGTTTTTGTATCACGCAATTCAAGCAGGAATGAATATGGGTATTGTAAACCCTTCAATGTTGGAGGTTTATGATGATATTCCAAAGGATTTATTAGAACATGTAGAAGATGTAATTCTTGATAGAAGAGATGATGCAACAGAACGTTTGTTAGATTTTGCAGAAACTGTAAAGGGGTCTAAAAAAGAAAAAACTGCAGATTTATCTTGGCGTAAAAATTCACTACAAGAAAGAATTACGCACGCTTTGGTAAAAGGAATTGATGCTTTTATTTTAGAAGATATAGAACAGGCAAGAAAAGAAGCATCAAAACCAATTGAAGTTATAGAAGGTAATTTAATGATTGGAATGAATGTGGTTGGTGATCTGTTTGGAGCAGGAAAAATGTTCTTACCACAAGTAGTAAAATCTGCTAGAGTGATGAAAAAAGCAGTTGGATATTTAAACCCTTTTATTGAAGCAGAAAAAGGAGAAGAACAAAGAGCTTTGGGTAAAATTTTAATGGCAACTGTTAAAGGTGATGTGCATGATATTGGTAAAAATATTGTGAGTGTTGTTTTAGGTTGTAATAACTATGAAATTGTTGATTTGGGTGTAATGGTTCCACCAGAAAAAATTATTGAAACTGCCAAAAAAGAGAATGTAGATGCCATTGGTTTAAGCGGATTAATTACACCTTCATTAGATGAAATGGTTTATTTAGCTAAAGAAATGGAACGTCAAAATTTTGAGTTACCATTGTTAATTGGTGGGGCAACAACATCTAAAGCACACACGGCAGTTAAGATTGATACAGAATATAAAAACGCGGTTGTTCATGTAAATGATGCCTCTAGAGCTGTTACTGTAGTTGGAGATTTACTAAACAAGAAAACAAAGAATGAATACGTTGCAAAACTCAAAAAAGATTATGACGAATTCAGAATTAAGTTTTTAAAACGTGGTAAAGAAAAATTATATATTTCTATTGATGATGCTCGTAAACGCAAATATAAAATCGATTGGAAAACAAATACAATTTTAAAACCAAAAGAATTAGGAATTCAGACTTTAGAGCAATTGAGTTTAAAACAATTGATTCCTTTTATAGATTGGAGTCCGTTTTTTAGAAGTTGGGATTTACACGGAAAATTTCCAGCTATTTTAACAGATGAAATAGTAGGAGAACAAGCTTCAATTATGTTTGAAGAAGCACAGCAAATGATTGCCAAAATAATTGCAAATCAATCTTTAAAACCGAAAGCTGTTTTTGGTTTGTTTGAAGCAAATACCATTAATAATGATGATATTTCCGTAAAAAAGAAAGGAAAAGAAATTGCTGTTTTTAGAACTTTAAGACAACAGTTAAAGAAGCGAGACGGAATTCCAAATGTAGCTTTAGCAGATTTTATTGCACCAAAAGAAACCAATAAAACAGATTATGTTGGTGCTTTTTGCGTTGGTATTTTTGGAGCACAAGAATTAGCAGATGGTTACAAAGCCAAAGAAGACGATTATAACGCAATTATGGCGCAAGCAATTGCAGATAGGTTTGCAGAAGCTTTTGCAGAATATTTACATAAACAAATTAGGATAAAACATTGGGGTTATGCTTCAAATGAAGATTTTACAAATGAAGATTTAATTAAAGAAAATTATAAAGGAATTCGTCCTGCACCTGGCTACCCTGCATGTCCAGATCATTTAGAAAAGGAAACAATTTGGAGTTTATTAGATGTTGAAAAACGCATTGGAGTTAAATTAACAGAGAGTTTAGCAATGTGGCCAGCTGCTGCAGTTTCAGGGTATTATTTTGCAAACAAAGAAGCGAAGTATTTTGGTTTAGGTAAAATTACTGATAGTCAAGTATCAGATTATGCACAACGAAAAGGAATTACAAAAGAGAAAGCTAGAAAATGGCTGCATCCTAATTTAGCTGAAGAGTAAGCAAGCGTTAGCGATTGAAACGACATCCTTTTTTGAAGGATGAAAAAAAGATATAGTGTAAAGCGCGACCTTTAGGTAACGCCCAAAAAATATAAAATGAAAATTACTGATCACATAAAAAATGCCAACGGAAAAACATTGTTTTCCTTTGAAATTATTCCGCCAAAAAAAGGAAATAATATTCAAGAATTGTACAATAATATAGACCCGTTAATGGAATTTAATCCACCATTTATTGATGTTACAACTTCTAGAGAAGAGCATTTTTATATCGAAAAAAATGGACTTTTGGATAGGAAAATTACCAGAATGCGTCCTGGAACCGTAGGTATCTGTGCTGCAATTAAACATAAATATGATGTAGATACTGTTCCGCATGTTTTGTGTGGAGGTTTTACAAAAGAAGAAACAGAATATGTTTTGGTAGATTGTCATTATTTAGGAATTGATAATTTGATGGCCTTGAGAGGAGACGCGATGGCGCATCAAAAATATTTTGAAGCTTCAGATGGTGGTCATCAATTTGCAAAAGGTTTGGTTTCTCAAATTCAGAATTTGAACTGCGGAAAATATTTACATGATGTGATTGAAACTGATAATTGTGCGGATTTCTGTATAGGAGTTGCAGGTTATCCAGAAAAACATTTAGAAGCTCCTTCTTTGCAAACCGATTTAAAACGTTTGAAAGAAAAGGTTGATGCGGGTGCAAAATATGTTGTAACCCAAATGTTTTTTGACAATCAAAAGTATTTTAAGTTTGTTGATGCAGCTAAAAAAGCAGGAATTAATGTGCCAATTATTCCAGGAATTAAACCAATTGCTATAAAACGTCATTTACAATTATTGCCTCAAGTTTTTAAAATTGACATTCCAGAAGAACTAATTTCTGAAGTGCAGTATTGTAAAACAAATAAAGATGTTAGAAAGTTAGGTGTTGAGTTTGCCATACAACAATCTAAAGAGTTATTGGCTGCTGGAGTGCCAGTACTCCATTATTATTCTATGGGTAAAAGCGATAATATTCACGCCATTGCTGCTGAATTATTTTAAAGAATTAATGTATTTACATAAACACAATTGATAGATAAATAGTAAAAAGCAATTTTT
This sequence comes from uncultured Polaribacter sp., assembly GCA_913020555.1. Lineage (GTDB taxonomy): Bacteria > Bacteroidota > Bacteroidia > Flavobacteriales > Flavobacteriaceae > Polaribacter. The sequence goes on from CAJWAC010000016.1 coordinate 19,861, forward strand.
TAAAAACAGTTGCGCCTCATAATATGTATACTTTTGTGTTCTAGATTTAAAACAAACAAATAAAAAATATAATATGGCATTAGAAATAACAGACGCAACTTTTGACGAAGTGGTATTAAAATCAGACAAACCAGTATTAGTAGATTTCTGGGCAGCTTGGTGTGGACCTTGCAGAATGGTTGGACCAATTGTAGATGAAATACATACTGAGTATGATGGTAAAGCTGTTGTAGGTAAAGTAGATGTTGATGCTAACCAAGAATTTGCAGCTAAATACGGCGTAAGAAATATACCAACTGTTTTAATCTTTAAAAACGGAGAAGTAGTTGATAAACAAGTAGGAGTTGCTCCTAAAAACGTATATACAGGTAAAATTGATGCTGCTATGTAGTCGCATTTATTTTATTAATAATTTAAAGGTTTGGCTAGCGTCAAACCTTTTTTATTTTTAATGACTAAATTCCTCGAGTGAAACTTTATTTTGATTTCCTTTTTTTTTACCAATTTAACTTCCTTTAATAGAGCAGTAGTATCTAAGCTGAATTTAGAGTTAGGGGTTGCATATAAATGAGCTACATATAGAAAACAACAAATTAATGGTGTTATTTATATTATTTTATACACCTTTTTAGTTTTAGAAAGAGCAAGTGTGTTGTTCGCTTGTTTTGATTTGCTAGAGATAAAAGTCAAGTGGAATTTAAGAATTACTGTTCAAAAATATTCTAAGGTATTCGTGAAATCATTTAAGGAACGTTCAATAGAAATTTTCACATCTTTTGAAGCTGATAGGTCTGTGAAAGATTTTATGGCTAAAAATTCAAAATACAATTCTATTTTATTCAATAAGTTACTGTAAATTAGTGATAATATTACCACAGTTTTAAAAAATCATAAAACCAGAATGAATTTATCTGAAGTAAAATCATCAAATCATAAAAATTTAGAATTAATAGCTAAACAAGTAGTAGAAGGTTTTATTACGGGTATGCACAAAAGCCCATTTCATGGTTTTTCTGTAGAATTTTCAGAACATAAGTTATATAATAAAGGAGAAAGCACACGTCATATTGATTGGAAACTATTTGCAAAAACAGAGAAACTTTATACAAAAAAATACGAAGAGGAAACCAATTTAAGATGTCATATTATAATTGATAATTCTGCTTCAATGCATTACCCGGAGATTAAAGATCAGAATATTAATGATTTAAATAAAATAGGATTTTCTGCAATTGCAGCAGCCTCTTTAATGGAAATTTTGAAAAGACAAAGAGATGCTGTTGGACTTAGTATTTATTCTGATAGATATGAATATTATAGTCCAGAAAAAGGAAGTGAACGGCACAGAAAAATGCTGCTGCATCAATTAGAAAAATTATTTGTTCTAGATTCAAAATCAACAACAGAAACTTATCAATACTTGCACGAAATTGCAGAGAAAATACACAGACGTTCATTAATCTTCCTATTTTCAGATATGTTTCAAACTACAATAGATGATGAAGCCTTGTTTGAAGCTTTACGTCATTTAAAATATAATAAACATGAAGTAGTATTGTTTCATACTTACGATTCTAAAACAGAAATCAATTTCAATTTCGATAATACACCAAAAAAGTTTGTAGATAAAGAAACGGGTGAGGAGATTAATGTATATGCAGAAAACATACAAGAAAAATATAAAGAATTAGTTCAGGAATATCTAGAAACTATTAAAAATAAGTGTTTACAATACAAAATTGATTATGTTCCTACAGATATTAAAAAAGGGTATAATGATATTTTAACAGCATATTTACTACAAAGAAAAAATTTTAAATAAAATTTGAATTTCTGTTTGCAAATATAAAAATGTATGTTATATTTGCACCCGCTATTAGCAACGGTCTGGTAGTTCAGCTGGTTAGAATACCTGCCTGTCACGCAGGGGGTCGCGGGTTCGAGTCCCGTCCAGACCGCATAAAAAGTCCTTAACAATCTTAGTTAAGGACTTTTTTATTTTTATCTTTGTCCTAGGAAAATTACTTTTACTTAATAATATTTTAATTACTGTAACTTCTAACTAAATAATGAGTATACAAACAGCGCAACAACAAGTTGATAATTGGATTAAAAATCATGGAGTTCGTTATTTTAACGAACTTACCAATATGGCTCAGCTTACTGAAGAAGTTGGCGAGGTAGCTAGAATTATTGCTAGGCGTTATGGAGAACAAAGTGAAAAAGAATCTGATAAAACTAAAGATTTAGGAGAAGAATTGGCAGATGTGTTATTTGTAGTTTTGTGTTTAGCCAACCAAACAGGAATTGATTTAGAAGAAGCTTTTGAAAAGAAGTTAGCTATTAAAACAAAACGAGATCACAATCGTCATCATAATAACAAAAAATTAAAATAAATCGTTTTAAATTCTAATCTTAATCTACAGATTAAATTGGGAGTAAATCAGATTGAATTTTATATAGGAAATTAAGTTTATCCTATAAATAGAAAGAAAACAATGAAAAGAATCCTTTTATTGATTACTATTTTTATATCACAATTAATTGGTGCTCAGTGTGCCATGTGCAAAGCAGTTGTAGAAAACGGAGATATTTCTATGGCAGAAGGAGTTAATAACGGAATTACATATTTAATGGTTTTTCCTTATCTATTAATAGGTATTCTATTCTTCACAATTTACCGCTACAGAAAACAAGCTAAAATTTAACGTTTCAATAAGATTTTAATGTTGTAACATATTTTACTTTTGATCGTCTTATCAATAATATCAAAAGTACCATTTCAACTTTTGATTTGTAAAACGAATAAAAATCAACAAAAAAACGTGTTTTGAAAATTAAACTTATAGTATTTATAGCTTTTTTTACTTCTTTAGCTACTTTTTCTCAAAAACAATGGACTCTTAAAGAATGTGTAGATGAAGCTTTAAAAAAGAATATCTCCATTCAGCAAAATAAATTAACACTAGAACTTGCAAAAAAAGATGTAGACATTGCAAAAGGGAATTTTTTACCAAATCTTGGTTTTAATAATTCTCATAGTAGTTCTTTTGGACTTTCTTCGGGTGTAAGTGGTTTAAATACAACAGAGGATAGGTATTCAACGAGATTCAGTCTTAATGCCGGAGGTACAATTTTTAATGGATTTCGAAATACTAATACTTATAAACAAGCACAACTTGGTGTTGAATCAAGTTTGCTTGATTTACAAAAAGTTGAAAATGATATTTCATTAAGGGTTGTAAACGTATATTTGAATGTTTTATTTGCTAAGGAAAATTTGGAAGTTGCTAAGGTACAATATGAAATTAGTCGTAAACAGATAGAAGCGGCACAGGTTAGATATGAAGCAGGAGTTGTTCCTAAAGGTGATTTATTAAATGTTGAATCAACCGCAGCTAGTAATTTACAAGCTGTAGTTACTCAGGAAAATGCTCTAGATTTAGCACTTTTAAATATGTCTCAATTATTACAAATATCGGCTGATGGTTTTGATATAGCAGCTATCGATGTAATATCCCCTTCTTCAAATCTTTTTTATAAAAATTCAAATTTTGTTTATAATAAATCAATAGATGCAATGCCAGAAATAGCGAGGGCTAAATTAGCGATTGAAAATGCCTCTTACACTATTGATATTGCTAAGGGAGCATTTATGCCTACACTTACATACTCTGCTGGTTCTAGTACATCTTATTTTACGGTAATAGGGGAACCAGATCAAAGACTTAAGAGAGATGAAAATGGAAATCCAATAATAGATACTGATAACAATTTAGTTTATGAGCCTTTTGGATTTTATAAGCAACTGGAGGATCAGTTAAGCTATTCAATTGGTTTAAATTTAAGCATACCAATCTTTAATCGTTTTCAGACAAAAAATAGAGTAGCACAGCAGGAAATTAATAAAGAAGTTTCTGAGTTAAGATTAGAAAGTGAAAAAGTGAACTTAAAGCAAACCATAGAACAAGCGTTTTTAGATGTAAAAACAGCATTAAAAACCTTTGAAGCGGCTAAAGTATCTTTAGAAGCACAAGAAGAGGCTTTTAAAAATGCTGAAGAACGTTATAATTTTGGAGCAATGACTCAATTTGATTTTGATCAAGTAAGAACGCGATTGGTAAATGCTCAATCAGCTTTAATCCGATCTAAATACGATTACGTTTTTAAAACAAAAGTTTTACAGTTTTACGCTGGAGATCTTGTTTTAGAATAAACGAATCACAATTTATTAAAACCTCACTAATTTAGTGGGGTTTTCTTTTTGCCCTATATTTGTAATAAATTTATAGTTTTGGGAATTATTTTAAATATTGAAACAGCAACTAAAAATTGTTCTGTGAGTCTAGCCAAAAATGGAGAGGTTTTAGCAATCAAAGAGTTAAATAATGGTAATTATTCTCATGCAGAGGTTTTACATCCTTTTATTGAAACTATAATAAAGGAAACAAACTTATCTTTCAAAGATATTGATGCTGTTGCTGTAAGTAAAGGCCCAGGTTCTTACACAGGTTTAAGAATAGGTGTATCCGCAGCCAAAGGTTTATGTTTTGCTTTTGATAAACCACTAATTTCCATAGATACATTAACTTCTTTATCATATTCAATTTCTATTGAAGATGGTGTAATTGTACCAATGTTAGATGCCAGAAGAATGGAGGTATATGCTTCTGTTTATAATCATTATCACAACCAAATAAGAGATATAAAGGCAGAGGTTATAGAAAAAGAATCATTTTCTAAATATTTGACAAAAGGTAAAGTTTTCTTTTTGGGTGATGGAGCTCAGAAATGTAAAACAATCATCAATCATGAAAACGCAATTTTTATTGATAATAAATTTCCATCCTCAAGAGAAATGGCGAAATTATCTTTTTACAAATACCAAAAAAGCGACATTGAGAATGTCGCTTATTTTGAGCCCTTTTATTTAAAGGACTTTATTGTGATTCCTGAAAAAAAAAGAAAACCAATTTTCTAAACTAGGCTTCAGTTTTTTTTATGTTTACTTGATGTGGATATGGAATTTCTATACCTGCTTCATCTAGCGCTAATTTAATACTTTCTGTAGCATCAAAATAAACAGTCCAATAATCAGCAGTATTACACCAAGGTCTTACCGCGAAATTAACCGAGCTATCTGCCAGTTCAGAAACAGTTACAGTTGGTGCTGGATCATTTAATACTTTTGCATGAGATGTTAATACATTCATTAAAACCTCTTTTGTCCTTTTTATATCAGCATCATAAGAGACACCAATTACCAAATCTACACGTCTTGTGCCTTCGCTTGAATAATTAACAATATTCCCGTTTGATAAAGTACCATTTGGAATAATAATTATTTTATTTGAAGCACCTGTAAGCTTTGTGGTAAAAATTTCAATTTCTTTAACAACCCCAATTACTCCTTGCGCTTCTATTAAGTCACCTATTTTAAAAGGCTTAAAAATCATTATTAATACACCACCAGCAAAATTACCTAGCGATCCTTGAAGCGCTAAACCAATAGCTAAACCTGCGGCACCAATTATGGCAGCGAAAGAAGTAGTAGCTACCCCGAGTTGAGAAATTACAGTAATAAATAATAATAGTTTTAATGCCCAACCTCCTAAATCAGATAAGAATTTTTTAAGGGTTACATCAACTCCTCTTTTGGTCATTATTTTATTTGAAGAGTTTACTACAACTTTTATTAAAAATAGACCGATTACTAAAATGATTAAGGCTGTAGCAATTTTTGGGATATAGGTTTCTGCTAATTCAATTGCCATTTTCAAGTATTTTTCCATAAGTTTTTTGATTTTATAAGTTATGAAACAAATATAAATGTTACTTTTTGGATAATAAAAATATTGAAAAAGTTATTAAGAGTTAATCACTTGGCGTGTCTATCAACGCTGACTTCACTCAAGCATAACAAATTACAATGTTAATTTAATGTTACCAAAATGTTTTTTTATTGTTATTTTATTCCTATATTTGTTATAGGAATGTTAATTTAAAAATGAAGAATGATGAAAAATACACTTTTAATAATGATGTTGTGTTTAGCAACAATAGCAATAGCTCAGGATAAACAAACAACTTTTTCGGTAGAAGGCGATTTAGTTAAAGCAACATACTATTATGATGACGGTTCTACCCGAATGCAAGGATATTTTAAAGACAAAAAGTTAACAGGTGAGTGGATACGATTTGATAAATCAGGAAATAAAATACAACTTGGTTATTATGAAAATGGAAATAAAGTTGGAAAGTGGTTTGTTTGGGGAAAGGACTCTTTAAAGGAAATTAACTATCAAAATAATGTTGTGGCATCAGTTAATAATTGGAAATCTGAATCTAAAATAGCTTTAAATAATAAGTAGTTACACATAAATACAATTAAAAAAACCTATTAAAGTTTAACTTTAATAGGTTTTTTTGTTGTTTTAAATATAAATTAACAGATTATCTTTAATGTTATATTAATTTATAAGTTTTGATTTTTCTTTTTATGATGTTAATGCTTCTGAACGCTTGTCCAAATTATTTACATTTATTACAAATCTTGATAGGCTCGTGCATAGGAAACAAATTACCTATGAATTGTAAAACTATAGTTTTGTCATAATACGATGCTTTTAAGAAAACAGCTGGTATGAATTTTATTTCATATTATATGCAACTGATATGTTTTAATTAGGCAGTTCTTTTAACTTGCTTTATTAGATTGTTTGTAATGAATAAGAATAATGGAGGCACAAAAAAAAATCGTTTAGCTCAACGCTAAACGATTTTAAATTATTTTTTAAAACCTAATTTATTCAACAACTAAAGTAAATGGAATGCTGTATTTTACACCTACTGGTTTACCTCTTTGTCTTCCTGGTTTCATTTTAGGTAATTTATTCATCACACTAACAACTTCACTCTTAATTTTTGGATGTGGAGCTCTAGCCTGAACATTAACAATATTACCTTGTTTATCTATTTTAAAAGAAATGAATACTCTTTTTCTTCCTGGTGCTAAACCCAGTTCGTTCGGTAAATCAGCATCGAATTTTCTAGAAAAGTGTTTTTGTACTTTTTGACTAAAACATTTTTTTAATGCGGCTTTGTTTCCTTTACAACCAGGGAAAACAGGAACATCTTCAATAATCATAAAGCTAACGTCTTCGATTACTTCTTCTGCTTCTTCTACCTCTTCAATTTCCTCAACTTCAATTGCTTCAGTTTCATCAGTTTCTGTAGATTCTATAACTGTTTCTTCAATTTCTTTTTCATCCTCAACAATCTCAATTTTTTCTGGAGCTGGAGGTGGTGGTGTTTTTGGCTTTACAGGTTCTACTCTTTCTGTAATAGGAATGTCTTCATCCATTTCTGCGTTCATGTTCAAGACACCTAAATCTCCATAGGTTTTATCATATGTTTTTTGTTCTATTGCAACATATGTTACAAATAAGGCTAATACTAACCCAATCTGCATAAAAATTTTACTAAAATTTTCTAAGTTTGATTTAGGATTTTTCTTAATTTCCATAATAAAGAGTTTTAAAGGTTGCTAATTTAATTAAATTATTGTGTTAAACACAAACTTCTTAACATTAATTAATTCGTTTTTTTCTAAAAAATAGATTAAAAAATATTAAAGCCAGCAAAACACCAAATGCATTTGCGAGAACATCTATGAGATCTCCTGTTCTGTATGCGGTTAATTTTGTTTGTAACAGTTCAATAATTATGCCAAAAAACACACAAGCCGCAATGATGATGTATTTTATTTTTGGTTTTTTATAGTACGCAAATAACCAACAAGTTGCTAAAACAAAGTAGGCAAAGCTGTGAAATATCTTATCTATATTTTTAACTTCTAAGTTTGGGATATTCGTAACTTTTATTAAACTTAAATATAAGATGCCAATAGTTACAGTAAAAGCAATAAGAAATAAATTATTGAGTAATAAGATTTTTATACGCTTCAGCATCTAATAGATTTTCTATTTGTGAGGTGTCAGAAATATCAATTTTAATCATCCATCCTTTATTGTATGGATCGGTATTTACCAATTCTGGTTCATCTTCTAGTTCTTCATTGAATTCTATAACCTCACCTGTCAATGGCATAAATAAATCTGAAACTGTTTTTACAGCTTCTACAGATCCAAAAACTTCGCCTTCTTCTACATTATCGTCTAAAGTATCAACATCAACGTAAACAATATCTCCTAGTTCTCCTTGTGCAAAATCAGTTATGCCAACGGTTGCAATATTGTCTTCGACCTTAATCCACTCGTGGTCTTTTGTGTATTTTAATTCTGATGGAATGTTCATTTTATGTTTGTTTTTTGAATTTACTATATTTAATTTCCTCCTAAATTATAAACTATATTAATTCCACCATTAATTGCCTGCCTCGGAAATGTGGTAGATATTGCAAATTTAGACGTTTGATGATTATAATAAAAGGATGCAGTTAAGCTTTTACTTAAAATATAATCTGCTGTAAATTTAATTGAAAATAATCGTTGACCACCACTAATTTGGTTATTATCTTCATCTACATATCTAATTTGAGTTAAATTATCTCTTAAAGAGATATCCGCTCTTAAATTTATATCTCCTTTTAAAGTGGTTTTTTTACCCGTAAAACGTGTATTCATTTTTACATTTTTGAATACATAACCCAAACCAAAAATATATTCTGTACCTGCAATATCTGTAAGAGTACTGTTATTAAAGTTCATGGTTAATGTTCTATCTTTTTTTACCTCACCTCTAAAAGAAAACGAATTTTTCATTTTCATATCTACCTTTATTAAAGGAGAAAATTCATCTACTAATGTTGCAGAAGCTATTAACCTTTGAGGCTCAAAATTACCTGCTGTGTTTGTCTCTGTAAATGCAGTTGCATCTTTATATTGTAAATTATTTGTGAAATTAGAAATTGTGTAAGAAGATTTGTATCCGTGGGAAACTACAAAAGAAGAAAAGTTCTTTTTAAACCATTTCATTTTCATAAAACCATTGTAACGTAAAGTCCAGTTTGGAATTGGGATGTCTCTAAAAATTCCAGTATTTACTTTATTTGGGTTGTTACCAGAATAGGCTGCCATAAATGCTGGTAATAAAACTTGTTGGCTATTTTCTCCAAATCCACTAGGGTCTGCTGTTGGGTTTTCTGTAGATAATCTATTTGCAATAATACTTCTGTAATCTTTCATGGTTTGAAATAAATCATCGCCATTTTTAAAAGCAGTAGAAAACATGGAATGACTCGTACTAAAGTTACCGGTTTCAAAACTGTCTATTCCATAGTCAATGGCTCCATTTGCTGTTCCATTTTCAATAATGTCTAATTGTTGAGAGATATCTCTTGTCTTAATTTTGTTACCTCTAACGTCTATATTTAAATCCTTAATTGGTTTAAGAGTGAAATTATAATCTAATTTATTGTAGTGCGTTCTGCTATAGGTTTTATTGTAATATGCACTTTCATCAATATCTGGTGTAGATAAATCATCCGTTAAAGCTCTTGGATTTATTAACCAACCATTTATTAATGCTTTGTTTCTAATATCGACTTGACTACCAAAGGCAAATGAAGTAGGTGATCCTCCAAAGAATCCAATTCCTTCATCATATCCCTGTAAATATTGACCATTATTTTCTGTATAGCTTACTTTACCCTGTTTTATTGAGGTTAAAATATCCCAAGTAGTTTTTAATATTTTTTTATGTACTGGTAGATTTTTTTTAGGTTTTATTCTAGAAATATTTTTCCCTTTCGCATTTTTTCGTTGTGTTTTTGTTAGTAACAAACGTTCAAAACCAATTTTTTTATAAATTTTGTCAAAAGCAAAAGAAGTATTTAAATTATGGGTATTTGCATTTTGAATTACATTACCAATTTGCGCTACTATTGTTTCATCTTGTGATGATACTTGCCAATCAAAATCAGCGGTATACGCATAATCTGCTTTAATAAAACTTAAGAAAGGAAATTTATCTAATGGTAATTGGTAAGTTCCGTTCAATTTTTGATGATATTGATTTGCTCTACCTGTATTAAAGAAATTGTCAAAAATTTGCAACTCTTCTCCACTTCCAAACGCATCATAAATATAATTATTTGTGGCATTAAAGTTTAGTTGTAACGATTTTGTTAAATCAAAACCAATTGTATAATCCCAATCAAATAAAAATCTTCGTTGAATTAATTCCGGTTGTGCAGATAAACCTTCTATTAAATTCCTAGATTGCTGTTCGTTATAACTCCTATTAATTCTAGAATTAATAGCTAAAGTTGTAGGTACAGGATTAAAGTTTAAATCCTTTAAAAATTTCAAATATTTGCTTTTAAATATTGAGTCGTTCTTTTTGAAGGGTTCAATTGGTTTAGAGTCGAAACTGAAATTATAAGCAGCAGAGGCCATTACATTTTCATTGATAAATTTTTGAATGTTGTAATCTTTTTTAAATTCTTTATTATGAGAATAAGAAACAGCCAAATTTTCTACATTATAAAATTTAGGTTTTTTGGATGTATTGGGGTTTCTATTCTTTTTTACATTGATAAAACTAATACTAGTTCTCTTTGTATAATCTCTAGAGTTGTTGATGTTTTCTAAAGCTTGATCTCTTTGTGGACTTGGAGCTTGACTTTCAAAAAATGATTTTACCTCACTAAATTCTACATCTTGATATTGTCTATCAAATTTTGGGTCTATAAAAGTTTCGCCAACACTATAACTCATAGGTATTTGCAGTCCCCATTTTTTTGGTGTTATTATTTTGCCTAAACTAACTGTGGTACTTACGTCGTACTGTTTGGCTTCATCTAAAGAACGTTGGTTAACTCTGTCTTCTACATTTCCAAAACCAATGGTTTGCATACTTCCAGAAAGTGAAATATTAGCAACATCAGCAAAATTTGCATCAGCATTAACAACTGCAGCCCAACCCGCTTCATTATCAAATCCGGAAGAACGTAATTCGTTAAACCAAACTTCTCCGCTTTTATTGGTAAGACTTGTATTTTTTAATCCTAGAACAATCGTTCTTAACTGCGCCAATGTTGGGTTACCTCTTACCGTGACTTTGTAAGGAAATTCTGATTGTGCACTAGAAGTAAAAGGTTCATTAATTGGAGCTCCAAGTCCATCTCTCTCTAGTTTAACTTTTCCTAAACCTTCAAGAAAAACATCTAAATTATTTTCTTCTGGCCAAATAGCTAATTGACTATTTCCTTCAGGACTTACTTTTAAAGGTAATTCTAATTCGTAATAATTTTCACTTAAATCTGTTCCCAATCTAATAACTCCAGAAAAATCATTTTCTCCAATAGGCATTTCTCCATCTACACCTTGTAAGTGCATAAACATTTTAAGATTTTTAAAACGTCTTAAATCTACACTAATATTTTTATAAATGGCCCTTGTTTTATTTGGTTCGAGGTTGTTTACTTTTAACGTAACAGATTGTTCATTTTGTAATTGAACAGTTGTGGTTCCTTGCAAACGTTCTCGTTCAATGCCTGGAGGTTGAATGTAGCTTCCGTTATTTTGTTCTATACTTACAACACCAACTTCAAAACTTTCTAATTCAGCTTGATTTAGTTCTCTATCTGGATTAATTGCAGGATCAATAGTTCTTAAATAACGTCTCCAATCTCCTCTAACTAAATCCAACTCACCAAAACGCACTACAATAGGTATTTTGAAATTCGTTAAATACATTCTAACAAAACGAATGCTATTAAAGTCTGAAATTCCGTTTACAGGATTTCCATTTCTAATAGGTACTCTAAATTGATACCAAGTAGTTTCTTGAGTGTTTCCGTTTTCTAAAGTAACTGTAGTAGTTTTTTGATCTACAATAAAATTTCTACCTTTTTGTAAATCATTTCTATTCATAGAAATTTTATACTCATAATAACTTTCAACCGTATTCATTGTTTGGTCTCTGTTAATGTCTTCTACATCCGGATAGGTTGTAGATGAAGTAGGATAAGATTCTGATGATTGATTTAAGGTAGGCGAGTTTCCTTGCGTATTATTAAAATCTTTATATCTCGTTAAAACGGATGCATTTATTGCGTCTAAATTACCTCCTCTAAAAAATTGAAAGTTATCCGAAGCAATATCAGCAGGATTTAAACGACTGAAATTAATATTTAAATTTAATGAATCTGATAATTTCTGTAAGTTCTGTTGTTCTTCAGTATCAGTTAAACCATCAAAACCTAAATCTTGATTACCTCTAGCCCCGTCTTCTTCGCTAAATGCATAAATTATAGAAGGATTTCTAGGAACATCTCCCCAAACAGTTCTGTTAACATTTATACCATCAACTTTAGCACCATCTTCAGGTAAACCGTTCTCAAACATTTTACGATTATCCTTTACAATATCTTCAGAAATATTTCCTAAGTTGATGTATAAATCTCCAACTTGATTTGATAAGTTCTCAGGATTTAGGTCTTCTGGCAAACCTTCTTCTTTTGTAATAGAATAATTTTGATAGGGATCCATTACCCAAAATTGAATAAACTCTACATTGGCTTGATCAAAGTTATTGGTATTTAAAGGACGCATAATTCCACCCCAATTCTGTTCTGGAGCCTTAAAAGAACCATCATTTTCAACATCATTATCAGTAGTATTGAAATTGTATGAACCTCTTTCTTCTGGGAAATAAGCTAAATCTAACGTTCTTATTAATGTATTTTGTGTGATGTCAAACTGTTGGTTTGGAAATAACTCACTAAAATTAATTTGTCTTGTTTCTGCTCTAGATAATTCGTCGGCATCTACACTTGCTGGCGTTTGTCCTAGTCCGTAAAAGATTTGATCTATACTGTACCAAGCTAATTTCCCTCTTTTGTAGTTATAAGTGAGCGGTGCAGCGTTTGGGCTTAAATCTTGAAATTCTAAAGGTGTACTAGCTTCATACCAATCTAATGCAGATAATAAACTTATGGGTATTTGTGAAGCTTCAAAATCATCAATGTAAGAAGTTGCTGCACCAGCTACATCAATTCCACTTGGTGTGCCAGGCAACAGATAAGCCATATCTGCTCTTACAGATAAATTTGAAGGTGCATCTGTATCTACAAAAGGTAATTTATTTGCTAATTTTGTAAAGTATGGTACTTCTGCAGAATAATCTACATTAATTCCTAACATTGTATTGTTTATGGGGTCAGAGCCAAAATTAACCTTAGGTGTTAAAGGTCTTTCCATAACGTTTAATATAGTTCCACCAACCACTAATTCTTCAGAAAACTTATGTTCTACATCAATACCCATAAAGGTTTTTCTTTGTTGATTAAAAACAGCATTATTTTCTGTAGATACATTTATTGGTGTTCCTGACGCTCTTAATCCTGGATCAATAATTTGTACTCTACCCAATTGATAATCTACAACATAATCAACACCCTCTACTAATGGTCTGCCCCCGGCAGTTACTGTAACAGAACCTCTAGGAACATTAAATGCACCAATAGGAATTCCTCCTGCACTTTCTGATTTAAAATAACCTTTTAAAAAGTACTTATCTTTATTCTGGAAATTATTTTTTATGTTGATTTTAGTATTCAAATACAATTCCTTGAATAAGAATTTTCCATCAACACTTTCATCTAAACCTAAATCATTAGGATTGTTAGCATCTTTCACTAAATCATTACCAAAAGGTTCAGGTTCTGGGAAAATAACAAAACCATTTTGTGAGTTCACCGTAATTCCTTCTACATAATCAAAGAAACCGTCAGCATTTCTAAATTGACTTTGGTCCAATTGGTCTAACTTTAAAACTTGAATTAAAGGTAGATTAGGAATGTCTGGTGTATTTGCATTTTGCAATACATTAGAGGCAATACCTGTATCATCGTCTCTATATTGTATCTCGAAACGAAAACCATCTTGTGTTAAAGGAAAAGCACCTAAAGCATAAACGTTTTTCATCATTAAACGCCAGGTAGGAAAGGCTTCATTTTCTAAAGTTATTGGGTTTTCACGAACTGTTTGTAAAATTTCTGAACGTAATAATTTTACCGCTAAATTTTCTGGGGCTTGGACACCATCGTTAGAAAATTCACCAATTTTAAAAGATTTTTCTGAACTACCATTTATTGAACCTGCGACTGTATATTCATATGCAACCGCTAAAACTTCACCATCATTTAACCTTCTATTCAAAGAAATATAACCCAATTGAGAATTTAAACGATACTCATTAGCGTTTAATTTTCGGGCATTTTCTAGCATAGAAAAGTCTGTCCCAGAAACCATTGAAAACTCATTTCTTAGAGTTTGTTCTACATTGGAAACATCTCTAATACCATCTAAAATTGGAGTTTCATAAATATTATTTGCTCCATTTTGAGGTAAATTTAAAGTTTGTCCGTTTGTATTTATGCTTACAGGATTCGTTGTAAGTACATTATTGTTAACTAAGTTATTGTAGACCGGATTTTGATTTGCATTAGATTCTCCTATATCAGCAAAAGCAACAATACTTCTAAAGTCTTCAGTAGTTGCATTTCTATTTGTAATCCAAACTTCAATTCGAGTAATATTTACTTGACTACTAATTAAGGGATATTGTTTTAGTGAATTTGCATAATTATCAATAAAAAATTGCGATAAGAAAAAGTGTCGATCATTGTCGTAATCTGTTGTTCTTAATTCAAATTCTTCAATTGATGCGCCAGCTTCCGCAACTACAGTTTTACTTTCAGAATTTTGCTGAGAGAAAACTGCTGTAATATTGGTGTTACCAAATTGTAATCTTGTTTTTATACCAAATAGACTTTGTGCACCATTTATAAGAGAGTTCTTAATAGGCATGGCAATATTACCTGCATCTATTTCTTGTATAATTCCATCCTCTGAATAAGTAGGATCGTCTAAGGAAGGTGGGTTGAATTCAATTTTAACCAAATTTTGAAAATCAAAAGTAGATTGGGTATCATAGTTGGCTGTAAACTCTAATCTTTTTCCAACTTTAGCACGAATACTAGCATTAATTTGTTGATCAAAATCAAAAACGAAACTACTTCTATTTTCTTCAGATATTTGAGGGTTTTCTGTATTTTGATAAATAAACCCTAATTTTAAGTTTAGATTTCCTGTAGGAGTCACTTTAACGGTATTTCCTCCAAATATTGTTTCAAAAAGTTTTGAGTTTACTTGGTATTCGGGCAGCAGGTCTCTTTGGGTGTTTTCTGATCCTTTTTTCTTACTATTTGTTGCGCTTACTTTATCTTTAAAATATTGCATCATATCTCGTTTTAAACGATAAGTTGCATATTCTTTTTGTGTTAAGTAAATAGGTGTTTTGGTATAGTAATCTCCAATCTTTTCTATGATTACATATTTATTTAAAACCTTATCAAAAATAACTTCTTTTTTAGCCAAATCATCTAAGAAAAGTCCTCCTCTTTGAGTGTTATTAAAGTTGTATTTTAATTTTAGAGTATCTTTTTTTACGTCAACAGAATCTTTATTTTTCCCATTTTGTGAATAGAAAGATAGGTTTACTAAAAAAGTAAATAGAACTAATAAAAGTGTTTTTTTAAATAATCGAATCAATTGATTATAAATTTTTAAGAGCTAGTTTAATGATTTTTTCCACAGTAGCGTCTGAGTTTTCAGTTAAAATGGTATTAACAACCTTTTCAGATTGTTTACGATGGAAACCTAAAACTTCTAAAGCAGATAACGCTTCATCTTTGTTTGTATTGCTTGCAGCAAAGGAAATTACGTCAATATCAAACGTTTTTAGAATTTTATCTTTCAAATCTACAATAACTCTTTGAGCGGTTTTTGCACCAATGCCTTTTACAGATTGAATTACTCTTACATTTTCTGATGCAATTGCATTTTGTATTTCTTCTGATGTCATAGAAGAACACATTGTTCTAGCAATACTTGGTCCAACCCCAGAGACTGATATTAGTAATTTAAAGACTTCTCTTTCTGTTTTATTAATAAATCCGAAAAGAGTGTGTGCATCTTCTCTTATAGATAAATGTGTGTACAAAACAACGTTTTCGTCCTCGGGTAATGCAGAAAAAGTATTTAATGAAATGTGCAGTAAATATCCAACTCCGTTGCAATCTACCACAACTTCGGTTGGATTTTTTTCAACTAGTCTACCTCTAACTTGTGTTATCATTACTTAATTTTATGAGCTCTAAAATACTATTTTTTATTCTTTTCTCTTTGCTGTGCATCCACAGCAGCTAAGGCAGCCATATTCACCATTTCATCTACACTAGAACCAAGTTGCACAACGTGAGCAGCTTTGCTTAATCCTAAAATAACAGGACCTACAGATTCAGCACCTTCAACTTGTTTTAATAACTTATAAGTGATGTTGGCAGATTCTAAGTTAGGAAAGATTAAAATATTTACTTTTTTGCCATTTAATTTAGAAAATGGAAATTCTTTTGCTAACATTTCTGGATTTAATGCAAAATCTGCTTGAATTTCACCATCTACGATAGCATCCGGAAAATGACGATGGATATAGGAAACAGCTTCTCTAATTTTTTTTGAGGTTTCTGTATTTGAAGATCCAAAGTTAGAAAATGACAACATTGCTACATTTGGCTTCATCCCAAACATTTTCGCGAGATTGGAAGTCATCTGTGAGATTTTAACCAGGTCTTTTGAAGATGGGTTGATATTTATTGTTGTATCTGCTAAAAATATAGGTCCTCGTTTTGTTAACATTAAATTACATGCAGCAACTTTAGAGACTCCTGGATCTTTTTTTATTAACTCTAAAATAGGTTTAACAACTGTAGGGTAAGGCCTTGAATATCCTGTAATTAATGCATCAGCTTCATTTTCATTCACCATCATTGCAGCAAAATAATTACGCTCTCGCATTAATTTTCTGGCTTCATTTAGTGTTCTACCTTTGCGCTGTCTGGCTTGCCAATAAGATTCTGCAAAACGATTTCTTCTTTCTTTTTCTTCGTCTGTTTTTGGATCGTATATAGGTACATCACCTGTAAAACCAATTTCTTCTTTTAAAGCTACAATGACATCTTTTCTGCCTAATAGAATTGGATTTCCTAGCTTTTCTTCGTGTACTCTTTGAGCGGCTTTTAAAACGTCTAAATGATCTGCTTCTGCAAAAACAATTCTTTTACGAGCACTTTTTGCTCTATTATGAATCAAGCGAATTTCTTTACTTCCAGAGCCAGAGCGTTCCATTAATTGGTCTCTATATTTATCCCAATCTGTAATTGGTTCTAATGCAATACCAGAATCCATTGCAGCTTTTGCTATTGCTGGTGGAATTTCATAAATTAACCTTGGATCAAAAGGTTTAGGTATAATATATTCTTTACCAAAAGTTAAACTAACTTCATCATAAACAATATTTACTTGCTCAGGTACTGATTTTTTTGCTAAGTCAGCCAATGCATATACAGCAGCTAATTTCATTTCTTCATTTATTTTAGTAGCTCTAACATCTAAAGCACCTCTAAAAATGAATGGAAATCCAAGAACGTTATTCACTTGGTTAGGATGGTCTGATCTTCCTGTTGCCATAATAATATCATCCCTTGTTGCAACTGCTAAATCATATTCTATTTCTGGAACAGGATTTGCCATGGCAAAAACAATTGGGTTTTTACCCATTGACAAAAGCATTTTTGGTGTTACCACGTTACCCATAGATAAGCCAATAAAAACATCAGCATTTTGCATAGCTTCATCCAACGTATTTATGTCTTGAGATGTCGCAAATTCTGCTTTTTGAGAAGTTAAGATATCTCTATCTTTTCTGATAACTCCCTTGCTATCACACATTACAATATTTTCTCTTTTTGCACCTAATTTTAAATATAATCGTGTGCAAGAAATGGCTGCAGCCCCTGCACCATTAACAACTATTTTTACTTTTGAAATGTCTTTTTCAGAAATTTCAATGGCATTTTTTAAAGCGGCTGCAGAAATAATTGCTGTTCCATGCTGATCATCATGCATAACGGGAATGTCTAATTCCTCTTTTAATCTTCTTTCTATTTCAAAAGCTTCAGGTGCTTTTATATCTTCTAAATTGATTCCTCCAAAAGTAGGAGCAATTGCTTTTACAGTTTCTATAAATTTATCTACGTCAGTAGTATCTACTTCAATATCAAAAACATCAATATCAGCAAAAATCTTAAAAAGTAAACCTTTTCCTTCCATTACAGGCTTAGAAGCTTCTGGACCAATATTTCCCAAACCCAAAACTGCAGTTCCATTAGAAATAACAGCAACTAAATTTCCTTTAGAAGTGTATTTATAAACGTTGTTTTTATCCTTCTCAATTTCTAAACAAGGCTCAGCAACACCAGGAGAATAAGCCAAAGCTAAATCGTGCTGAGTTGCGTACTTTTTAGTAGGTACAACAGCTATTTTACCAGGTTTTGGTTTTGCGTGATATAGTAAAGCTTCATGTCTTTTTCTAGAATTGCTCATACTTTTTATGTTTTTAAGTAAAGAACAAATATAGGGTTTTCGGAGAAAGAGAAATGTAAATTTATGCTTTTTAGTAGATGATTTTAATCGAATTATAATTCAATTTTATTTTATTACTTTTTTTATCAAATGATAAGATTTCCATCAATATTCAAAAATATTTTTGTCTCAGGGCAACCTTTAGCTTTGTATTTGAATCTTTAATTTGAGAACCTTTTTTTTGAGGTTTAACAAAATTTATAGGTTTGCTTGTAACATATATTTTAAGTTTGCGTCTATCAATTAAAGCCAACCTAATGAAAAAAAATATTTATCTGCTTTTATTGTTTATTTCTTCAATAAGTATTGCTCAAGTAAAAGGAAAAATAACAGATATTAATAACGAGCCGCTTTCTTTTGTAAGTATTTATTTAGATAAAACGGTTACAGGAACTACTTCTAACGATAATGGCGATTATATTTTAGAAATCAACCAAAAAGGAATTCATACTATTGTTTTTCAGTTTTTAGGTTATAAAACTTTAAAAAAAGAAGTAGATATAAATGAATTTCCTTTTGTTTTGAATGTGCAGTTGAAGCAAGAAAATATTCAGTTGGATGAAATTTCTATATCAACCAAAGACAACCCAGCAAATGGAATTATAAGAAATGTAATTGCCAACAAGGATAAAAATACTGATAAATTTGCACAATATTCAGCTAATTTTTATAGCAGAGGTTTGTATAGAATTAAGGACGCTCCTGAAAAATTTTTGGGAAGAAATATGGGTGATTTTGGCGGAGGTTTAGATTCTACAAGAAGTGGAATTGTTTATTTATCTGAGACAATATCTGAAATAAAATTTAAAAAAAAACCGAAGAAGTTTAAAGAGAAAATTAT
>CAJWAC010000017.1 GCA_913020555.1 uncultured Polaribacter sp.
TAAAAGTTAAAATTAAAAATTTACGTCAATTTAATTACTTTTTTTTGAATATGATATCTTTAATACTGCTTTTTTACTAGTGTTTGTAGTTGAGTTTCTAAATAAGGTAACTGCTTTTGGGTTCCAGCTTAAATTATTAAAGATGGTATCAGATACTGGTAAATCTGTGGGATTAAATGCTTTTATTCTTAAGGCGGGAGAATAATTTGTTTCTTCGCTCAAAATATCTGAAACATAATCTGTAATTCTAAAAGTATATTTTTCTACCTTTCCATCATCGTCTCTTTCTAATTGACCTGCTATGCCACCAAAAGCACTTTCACTATAAGCGTCCTTTACCTGACTAAAAGAAACATTCGCTGCGCTATTATTTTTGTATAAGTATAATCTTTCAGGCACATAATTGGTATCTGCAGATTGATTGATATAAAAAATTAAAGAAGCATCATTTATCAATAAGTTTTGAGATCTCAACTCATCAATTTTATTTTGATCAAATAAAGTAACTTCTCCTTCACTTCCGGCAGTTCCTTGAATAATTATTTCATCGTTATCAGGATATACTTTTTCATCCATATTAAAAGTATTTACCCTAAAACCTGATAAGAGAAATGAATCATTTTTATAAATTGTATCAACAATATTTGTACCTGATTCTAAAACAGTATTTGTGTAATAAGCCTCAATTGATGGGTTTAATGCAAAACTTGTATTATTAAAACTAAAAGAAATTAAGGAACCCTCTATACCAGTTGCCTCTATAATTAGGCCTCTAAAATAATCATTAAATGCATCTTGAGAATCAAATTCTCCTGTTTCATATTTATCCAGAAATAATTCTTTAAATTTTTCTTCATTTAAAGGAATTCTAACGAAAGGAATTTTTACTGTGCTCGCCGCAGAACTAAATATATTTAAGGTATCTGTTGTTGCAACACTATCATCAAATAACCTTCTCTTTATTACCAAAGTAGTATCGTTTACATTAGGTTTAAAAGCAATATTTTGTTCATCATTAAGCTTATCTCCAATTTTTTCAAAAACATCGTTAGAGTAGTAACGATTAATTTTTGTTGGATCAGAGGGATTATAAAGGTTCATGTAAGTATTAGATCTGTAAATATTTAATGTAAACTCTTTACTTTGGTCTCCAATAATAGAATCTAATTCGTAACCATTACCGTCAGCATTTAACGTAACCTGATAAGGTAATTTTAAAAATACTGTATCCATTTTAGTTACTACTGTAGTATCGGCTCCGTAAGTATTTGACTCAACTTGTAAACCCGCAGTTATTGCTAATTGAGATACAATAGAAGCTTCTATTTTTTCATAATCAAGAGTTGGACTGGAATATACTCCCAATAAATATTGCCCCAATCTTGTTGAAATGTTGTCTGATTGCACCCTTTCTAAGGGTACATTTTCAGATGTAACATCCAAATTAATTGAACTTGTATCAAACTTTGTGTTCGTTAAAACGTTAGAATCTATATTTGTAAAGTCTTCTTCACAAGATAGTATTGCCGCAGAAAGGCATATAAAAACACCTAAATAGAGGCTTCTTTTAAAATAATTTTTCACTTTGAAAATAATTAAGTTGCCGAGATTAAATCAGCGTAAAAATTTAAATAAGATTCTTTTAAATTCTCTGCTTGGAAATCTAAAACAGGAATTTCTTGTGCTTCTATAAAAGAATTTAACTCTTCATCGAGAGTTTCACTTCCCTGAATAATTGCATCAGAATTTTCGATAGCACTCTTTAAAATATTGTTGTGGTTAGGAGTTTTAATTGTTTCTATTTTACTAGAATCATTCAAATCAAATTTTACTTTATCCGCTAAATCATGGTTTAAATTTCCATCAAAACCGCTATTATACAGAGACGTAACTATTTTGCTTTCTGTAAATAAAGGTTCTTCTTTATAAAACTCTCTAAGGTAAAGAGGCAGTAGGGAAGCCATCCAACCATGAATGTGTATAATATCTGGAGCCCAATTTAATTTTTTTACTGTTTCAACTACACCTTTTGCGAAGAAAATTGCCCTTTCATCATTATCTGGAAATAACTTATCATCTTCGTCTGTAAAAACAGCTTTTCTTTTAAAATATTCTTCATTATCTATAAAGTAAACCTGCATTCTTTCCTTTGGAATAGAAGCTACTTTAATAATTAATGGCATATCTAAATCATTTACAACCAAATTCATTCCTGATAAACGAATTACTTCGTGTAATTGATGTCTTCTTTCGTTAATAACGCCGTATCTAGGCATAAAAATACGAGTTTGTACTCCTTTAGAGTGTGCATTTTTAGCAGAATTAAACGCTGTAGAAGAAAGTTCTGTTTCTGGTAAATACGGAACAACTTCTGATGATACAAATAATATTCTCTTGTCCTTCATTAAATCAATCACTTTTAAAAAACGCGAAAATACAAATTATTATGCTAATATGATGTTAAATTGGTAAGTTTGCATACTTTTTACATCATTTTAATATGGATATTTTTACAGAAAAGCTAACCTTAAAAACACATCTTTCTAAGCTAAAAGCACAAAATAAAACGATAGGATTTATACCTACAATGGGAGCTTTGCACAAAGGGCACTTATCGCTGATTAAAAAAGCACAAAAGAAAAATGATATTGTTGTAGTAAGTATTTTTGTAAATCCCACTCAATTTGATAAAGCGGAAGATTTAATCAATTATCCTAAAACATTAGAAAATGACATTCAACTTCTACAAAGTGTTGCATGTAATGTTTTGTTTCATCCCTCTGTTAAAGAAGTTTACGGAAAAAACACTGTTTCAGAAAAATTTAATTTTGATGGCCTTGAGCATGAAATGGAAGGTAAATATAGAGATGGCCATTTTGATGGTGTTGGCACAGTTGTAAAAACATTATTTGAAATTGTAAATCCTGATACCGCTTACTTTGGACAAAAAGATTTTCAGCAATTACAGATTATCAAAAAAATGGTAAAACAGAATCGTTTACCATTAAAAGTTAAAGGTTGTAAAATCTTTAGAGAAAAAAATGGTTTAGCCATGAGCTCCAGAAACGCAAGATTATCTAAAGAACATCGTGCTGCTGCAACATTCATTTATAAAACTCTTAAAAAAACAAAAAAGCGATTCCACACAAAAAGTGTAAACGAAATTTGTGATTGGGTCACAAATCAATTTAAAAACCATCCATTGTTACAATTAGAATATTTTACAATTGCTGATGAAAAAACACTAAAAACCATAGAAATAAAAGAATCTGACAAAAAATACCGAGCTTTTATTGCAGTATTTGCAGGAGAAATCAGATTAATTGACAACATTCCATTAAGATAAGAATAACAAAAAAAAACCTATTTTTGCAGAATGTTAGTACAAGTTGTAAAATCTAAAATCCATCGTGTAAAAGTTACAGGTGCAGATTTAAATTATATAGGAAGCATTACCATTGATGAAGATTTAATGGATGCGGCAGGAATCATAGAAGGTGAACGTGTTCAAATTGTAAATAATAACAATGGCAATCGTTTAGAAACTTATGCTATTCCCGGCCCAAGAGGAAGTGGAGAAATCACATTAAATGGAGCAGCATCTAGATTAGTTGCAGTTGGTGATGTTTTGATATTAATTGTTTACGCTTTTATGGAATTGGAAGAAGCTAAAAATTTTAAACCTCAGCTTGTTTTTCCGAATGAAAAAGATAATACACTTACTTAATTTTGGATATCAAAAAAATATTAAAAATCATAATACCTCTCTTTTTGGGAGGTTTTTTAGTTTGGTATTCCCTTACTATTGTTTCTCTGCAAGAACTTGTACAATATTTTAAAAATGCAAATTATTCTTGGATTGCTTTAGGATTATTTTTTGGTCTTTTAAGTCATCTTTCTAGAGCTTATAGATGGAAGTTTTTACTAGAACCTTTAGGCTATAAACCAAGTTTTATAAATTCAACTTTAGCCGTTTTAGTAGCCTATTTAATAAATATTTTTCTCCCAAGAGTTGGAGAAGTTTCTAGAGCTGCAGTAATGACAAATTATGAAGATATACCTTTTGAAAAAGGATTTGGCACCATTGTAGCAGAGAGATTAGCAGATTTATTGATGATGCTTATTGTAATAAGTATTACTCTTTTTATTCAATTTGATTTTATTTGGGAATTATTAACACAAGACATTAATCCAGTAAAAATCATTACAAGTTTACTCTTACTCCTTGGGATTTTTGTAGTTATTATACTCTATATCCGAAAAGGAAAATCAAAATTTGCTTTAAAATTAAAAGGTTTCATCTTAGGATTGAAAGACGGTGTTTTTAGTATTTTAAAAATGAAAAAAAAATGGGCATTTATTTTCCACACTATTTTTATTTGGATAATGTATGTAGCCATGTTTTGGGCAACAATACCCGCAATAAATGGCTTAGAGGTTCCTATTGGTGGGATTTTAATTGGGTTTATTGCTGGAGGGCTTTCTATAGCCGCAACAAACGGAGGAGTAGGTTTATATCCTGTTGCTGTAGCTGGAGCTTTGGCTCTTTTTGACATTGACAAAGTTACTGGAAATGCTTTTGGGTGGATTATGTGGACAGCACAAACCGCAATGATTATTGTTTTTGGAGGATTAGCCTTTTTACTATTACCAATTATAAATAAAAACAAATAATTTACAGGTATTTTAATTTTTTAGGAGCCCTTTTGATTAATTTATAAATTAATTCCTCTCTTGGTTTGAAAGATAATTCATAAAATTAGTCACTTTTGGTGCGCATGTTTTTATTCTATTTTTTAAAAGTTAAAAGCTTAAAAACTTTGTAACTTTGATAATCTAAAACTTTGCAACTCTCATAAAATGTCAAAAACAAAAACAACTTTTTTCTGTCAAAACTGTGGAACCCAACACGCAAAATGGGTGGGCCAGTGCGGAGCTTGTAAAGAATGGAATACCATAGTTGAAGAGGTTATTCAAAAAGAGGAAAAACGAGTTTGGAAGCAAAGTAAAAATGCAAAACAAGCCACTAATAAGCCATTAAAAATTGCTGATATTCAATTAAACCCTGAAGAAAGAGTAATCACCAATAACAAAGAATTAGACAGTGTTTTAGGCGGTGGTTTGGTAAAGGGTTCAGTTACACTTTTAGGTGGCGAACCAGGCATAGGAAAATCAACATTATTACTGCAAGTTGCTTTAAATATAAAGCAAAAAGTATTATATGTTTCTGGCGAAGAAAGTCAATCTCAGATAAAAATGAGGGCAGAACGTTTGGATGCAAAAAATTCTAATTGTTTAATTCTAACAGAAACAAACACCCAACAAATATTCAAAAACATAGAGGAAACTGAACCTGAAGTTTTGGTGATTGATTCTATTCAAACACTTCACACAAATTCAATTGAAGCTTCTCCAGGAAGCATTTCTCAAATTAGAGAAACAAGTGCTGAATTGATAAAATTTGCCAAAGAAACTGCAACACCTGTATTATTAATTGGACACATTAACAAAGAAGGTAACATTGCAGGGCCCAAGATTTTAGAACATATGGTAGATGTTGTTTTACAATTTGAGGGAGATAGAAATCACACTTACAGGATTTTAAGAAGTCAAAAAAATAGATTTGGCTCAACCTCTGAATTAGGTATTTATGAAATGTTGTCTAATGGATTGAGAGAAATTTCAAATCCATCAGAAATCCTAATCTCAAAAAAAGACGCAGATTTAAGTGGAACAGCAATAGCATCAACCTTAGAAGGAATAAGGCCTTTAATGATTGAAATTCAAGCACTAGTTTCAACAGCAGTTTATGGAACACCACAGCGTTCAACGACGGGATATAATATAAAAAGACTGAATATGTTATTGGCTGTTTTAGAAAAAAGAGCAGGTTTTAAATTAGGAGCAAAAGACGTTTTTTTAAACATTACTGGAGGCATTAATGTTGATGATCCTGCAATTGACATGGCTGTTGTTGCAGCTATTTTATCATCTAACCAAGATATTGCCATCAACCCAAATGTATGCTTTGCTGCAGAAGTTGGTTTGGCAGGAGAAATAAGGCCCGTTTCTAAGATAGATCAACGAATAATAGAAGCAGAAAAATTAGGCTATAAGAGTTTTGTTGCCTCAAAATACAATAAAATCTCTTCTAAAAATCATTCTATTAAATTAATTCTAGTAGGTAAAATAGAAGAAGCTTTTGCTACTTTATTTGCATAACAATTTGAAATAATCACTGAATTAATTCTGATAATTATAATGTTTGGTGAGACACTATTTTAGGACGAGACATCTTTTTAAAAACAAAAAACCATTCATTTCTGATGGTTTTTTGTTTTTTTATGAGAATGAAGAAATAAATTTAGTGTAATTTATCTCTTATTTGCTTCTTTTATATATTTATCTAAAGCCATTGTCATTGACGGAGTTTCTTTGGATGGTGCAACAATATCACACTTTAAACCCGCTTCCGTAACAGCTCTAACGGTAGAATTACCAAATGCTGCAATTCTAGTTTCGTTTTGTTCAAAATTAGGGAAGTTTTTAAATAAGGATTCTATCCCTGAAGGACTAAAAAATACCAAAACATCGTAAAATACATTTTCTAAATCAGACAAATCGCTCACAACTGTTCTGTATAAATCTACCCTTGTCCAAGTTACACCTAACTTATCCAATTCAGAAGGAATTAAAGGCTTTAATTTATCTGAAGACGGTAATAAAAACTTTTCGGTTTTATGTTTCTTAATTAATTTTGCTAATTCAGGAAAAGTTCTATTCCCAACATAAATTTTACGCTTTCTATACACTACATATTTTTGCAAATAATAAGCTACAGCTTCTGATTGACAAAAATACTTCATAGCATCCGGCACTTTAAAACGCATTTCTTCAGCAATTCTAAAGAAATGATCCACAGCATTTCTACTCGTTAAAATAATAGCTGTAAATTTTGACAAGTCAACTTTTCCTGCTCTTACTTCTTTAACAGATATACCTTCTACGTGAATAAAAGATCTAAAATCAATCTTAACCCTCTGTTTATCAGACAAATCAAAATAAGGAGATGTTTCCGTTTTAGGGGCTGGTTGAGAAACCAATATCGTTTTCACTTTCATAGGCTTTCGGTTGTGTATTTAAAACATCAATTTAAAAAGTACAAATAGCGGTGCTATTTCAAGGGCGCAAATATACAAAATAAAATAAAACAACTTATTAAATATCAGCTTTTTATTTCTTACAACTAAAAAAGCAAACCTTAAAAAGAATAAAAAGCCCGCAAAAAAGAATAGATACAAATGATCAATATCTGAATATTCTAATAAAATTAGACCTATCAACAAAAAAAATGAAAGACTGTTTAGATAATTATTTTTCAATAAAATAAATGATTGCATCTCATTCTTAATAGCAAAAATTATCATTAAAAGATACTCAAAAACTCGTTTACAGAAATAATAGGTTAATAAGCTGTAGAAAACATCCAAAAAAGAAGTTAAACTACTTTTAGTGTTTGGAAATTTATATAATTTGAAATGATACAATAGGAAGGCTAAAACTATAACCGAAAAAATAAAAATTAAGATTTCAAAAAAATCAAAGAAATCCTTTCTTTCAATATCTTTATCATCAATGAAACTTAAATTTACAAAAGCAAAAAAGTTTTCGTTTAGTTTTTTGGCATCAACCAATTTTAATAAAACCACACCAGCAAGTAATAGAACGAAAATAATCGTTATCCAATCGTTAGAATACACTATTTTATCTACAGCCTGCAATTAACTTTTATTTATAAATGATTACAGCAAAATTAGTAATTAAATCATGTATATTTGTTTACTTTCTACTGAAAATTAATTTATGTCAGACGCTTTAGTAATCATTCCCACATATAACGAAAAAGAAAATATTGAGGCCATTATTAGAGCTACCTTTAATCAAAAAAAATCTTTTCATATTCTTATTGTTGATGATAATTCTCCTGACGGAACTGCTAAAATCGTAGAAAATTTAATTTCTGAATTTAAAAATGAACTTTTTCTAGAAAAAAGAACTGGTAAAAATGGTTTGGGCACGGCATACATTCATGGTTTTAAATGGGCATTAGCAAAAAAGTACGACTATATAATTGAAATGGATGCCGATTTTTCTCACAATCCGAAAGATTTAGTTCGTCTTTACAATGTTTGCCATTTAGATGGTGGAGATGTTTCTGTAGGATCAAGATATGTAAACAACCAAGTTAACGTGGTTAATTGGGATATTAAAAGGTTACTACTTTCCTACTTTGCTTCAAGATATGTAAGAATTGTAACTAGAATTCCGCTTTATGACACCACTGCTGGTTTTGTTTGTTGGAAACGCAATGTTTTAGAAACGATAAACCTAGACAAAATTAAATTTGTAGGTTATGCTTTTCAAATTGAAATGAAATTTAAAGCTTGGAAACATAAATTTAATATTAAAGAAGTTTCTGTTATTTTTACAGATAGAGATTTAGGCGATTCTAAAATGAGTGGAAATATTGTATCTGAAGCACTGTTTGGTGTAATAAAAATGAGATTAAAAGGTTTGCCAAAATAAATATGAATGCTATTTCTACTAGAACTGCAACTCTTAAAGATTTAGAAACCTTGTTAGACTTTGAACAAGGAGTAATTGAAGCAGAGAGGCCTTTAGATCCTTTTTTAGAGAAAGGAGAGATATGCTATTATAATATTCCTGAATTAATATCTGCTGAACATATTCATTTAATTTTGGCAATTTGTAGAGAAGAAATAGTAGGTTCAGGTTATGTTAGAATCGAAAATTCTCAGCATTATCATAAGAATCGGAAACACGGTTATATTGGTTTTATTTTTGTAAAACCTTCTTTTAGAAAGCAAAAAATAAGTACTTTAATACTAGACTCACTAAAATATTGGTCGAAAAGTAAAGGTTTAAAAGAATTAAGATTAGACGTATATAGTAATAATATTAATGCATTAAAATCTTACGAACGATTTGGTTTTAAAAAGAGTTTAATGAATATGAGAATGGATATTTAAATAAAATGAAAAAATCAATTTTAATTAAAAACGGAAACATAGTTAATGAAAACAAAACTTTTAAAGGAGACGTTCTCATTGAAAATGACATTATAAAACAAATATCAACCACAATTGCTCCAAAAGAAAATATAGAAGTCATTGATGCGAAAGGAAAATATATAATTCCTGGTTTTATAGATGATCAAGTGCATTTTAGAGAACCTGGATTAACACACAAAGGTAATATTGCTTCAGAAAGTAGAGCTGCGGCTGCTGGCGGAATTACAACTTTTATTGAGCAACCTAATACAGTTCCGCAAGCTATAACTCAAGAATTACTAGAAGATAAATTTGAAATTGCATCAAAAAGTTCTTACGTAAACTATTCCTTTATGTTTGGTGGTACAAATACCAATTTGGAAGAGTTACTAAAAACTGATCCTAAAAAAGTAGCAGGTATCAAATTATTTTTAGGCTCATCTACAGGAAATATGTTGGTAGATGACGTTGAGGTTTTAGAAAATATTTTTTCGTCAACAAAAATGATTATTTCTTTACATTGTGAAGATGAAGGTACAATTAGAAAAAACACGGCAAAATTTAAAGAAAAATTTGGTGATGATATTCCCATAAAATACCACCCTATTATTAGAAGTGAAGAAGCCTGTTATATTTCATCATCAAAAGCAATTGAACTGGCTAAAAAAACCGGTGCTCGAATTCATATTTTTCACGTTTCCACAGCTAAAGAAACAAATCTCTTTAGAAATGATATTCCTATTGAAGAAAAACAAATTACTGCAGAAGTTTGTGTGCATCATCTTTGGTTTTCTGAGAAAGATTATGAAGAAAAAGGAACGCATATTAAATGGAACCCAGCAGTAAAAACTGAAAAAGATAGACAAGGATTGTGGGAAGCTTTTTTAGATGACAGAATTGATGTTTTAGCAACTGATCATGCACCACATACTTTAGATGAAAAAACTAATGTTTACACAAAAGCTCCAAGTGGTGGGCCTTTAGTGCAACATGCTTTAATTGCTATTTTAGAAAAAGTAAAAGAAGGTGTAATTTCTATTGAAAAAGCTGTTGAAAAAATGAGTCATAATCCTGCAAAATTATTCCAAATTGAAAAAAGAGGGTTTATCAAAGAAGGCTATTTTGCCGATTTAGTTGTAATAGATCCAAAAAAATCACAAACAGTTTCTAAAGACAATATTTTATATAAATGTGGTTGGTCTCCTTTTGAAGGCACAACATTTTCGTCTACGATAACACACACCTTTGTCAATGGAAATTTAATATATAATAATGGAGTTTTTAATGATGACATTAAAGGAAAACGTTTGACATTTAATCGCTAACATGAAAAACTTAAGCTACTTATTGGTTTTCTTGTGCTTATTTTCTTGCACAAGTAATACAATTTTTGAGAAACCAGAAGATTTGATTCCCAAAGACACAATGAGTCTTTTATTACAAGAATTAAGCATTGCTTCTTCATCAAAGTTTATGAAAAACAAAAATTTTGAAAAGAAAATAAATTATATGCCATTGGTATACGACCAGTTTAAAATTGATAGCACACGATTTAAAACTAGCAATCTTTATTATATGTCTAAAATAGACGAATACCAAGAAATTTTAGAAAATGCCAAAAAAAACCTAGAAGAAGAAAAGGCTTTTTATGAGAAACTTAAAAAGAGAAAAGATTCTATTAGAAAAGATTCGTTGAAAAACATTAAAACCTTAAAAAAAGGAAAAAAAGAACATGATTCCTTAAAAAAAATGATGCTAAAATTTAGAGATACTTTGCAATTAGATAAGATTAAAAAAACTAGATATTAGTATAGTTTCTGCAAACTCTTTCAACAGTTTCTTCCAAAGGCTCAAAACTGTAATTTAAACTTTTCTTTATTTTTTCTGATGAATATTTTGAAATTGAATGTGCACTTTTAGCTGAATGTTTACTAATTAGAGGGGGTTTCCCTGTAAACCTAGAAATCAGCATCGCAATTCTCCAAAAAACAGCTGTCTGCCAAGGTTTTATTTTTTTGAATGGTCGTTTTTTTTGAAATGCATCTGCAATTGAAAAGAAAACATCTTTAAAAGATTTGTTTTCTGATACCAATATGAAACGTTCATTTTTAATATCTGACTTCATTAACTGAATCATCGACTTTACCACATCTTTCACAGCAACAAAACCTGTAACTCCTTCTGTGTAATATTTAAATCCATTATAAACTTGCATAAATAATTTACCTGAACCAGAGTTCCAAAAACCACTTCCAAAAATTACTCCAGGATTTACAATAATAACATCTACTCCTTCTTGGCTAGCTCTCCACACTTCTGTTTCTGCGCCAAACTTGGTAATGGAATATCCAGAGTTATCTAACTCTTTGTTCCATTCATTTTCCTCTGTTACAACATCGCCTTTTAAAGAATCTCCAACTGCAGCAATAGAACTTACCAAACATAATTTATCAATTTTAGCATCTATAGCTAAATTTACAACAATTGCAGTTCCATGAATATTTACCTTACGCATTTCTCTATAATCCTTTGGATTGAAAGAAATTAAAGCAGCACAGTGGTAAACATGTTTTACATTGTTAAAAGCAGGAATCATGGCTGGTACCTGAGTAATATCTGCTTGAAACCATTCTATTTTATGAAAAAAAGAAGTCTCTGAAGTGTACAAAGAAAAGACTTTTTTTACTTTTTCTAGAGACTTCTCCGTTCTGTAAATTGCCCTTATTTTATCATTCTCTAAACTTAAATAATATAATAAATGTGAACCAACCAAACCTGTGCCTCCAGTAACTAAAATCATACAACGAATTTAGCATATTTTGGTTGATAAACTTATATTTGCCAACTGATAAATTGATTACAATGAAGAATTTTATTGAAGAATTACAGTGGAGAGGAATGTTGCATGACGCCATGCCAGGAACTGAGGAACATCTTTTAGAAAAAATGAGAAGTGCATATGTAGGTTTTGACCCCACTGCAGACTCTTTGCATATTGGTAATTTAGTGCCAATCATGCTATTAGCTCATTATCAGAGATGTGGACACAAACCTATAGCTTTAGTTGGTGGTGCAACTGGTATGATAGGAGATCCTTCAGGAAAATCTGCCGAACGTAATTTATTAGATGAAAAAACTTTAAGACATAATCAAGAATGTGTAAAAACTCAATTAGGTCATTTTTTAGATTTTACTTCGGATGAAAAAAACGCTGCAATTCTAGTAAATAATTATGATTGGATGAAAGAGATTTCTTTCCTCGAATTTATTAGAGATGTAGGAAAACATATCACCGTAAATTATATGATGGCCAAAGATTCTGTAAAAAATAGAATTGGTTCAGAATCTAAAGAAGGCATGTCTTTTACCGAATTTACCTATCAAATGGTGCAAGGTTATGATTTCTTGCATTTATTCAAAGAAAATGCAACCACAATTCAAATGGGTGGCTCAGATCAATGGGGAAATATTACAACAGGAACTGAGTTGATTAGAAGAATTGGCGGCGGAAAAGGGTATGCAATTACTTGTCCTTTAATTACAAAATCTGATGGTTCTAAATTTGGAAAATCTGAAGGAGGAAATGTTTGGTTAGATGCCAAAAGAACCTCTGCTTATAAATTTTATCAATATTGGTTAAATACTTCTGATGAAGATGCAGAAAAGTATATTAAGATTTTTACCTTCTTAGATAAAACTACTATTGATTCTTTAATTGAAGAACACAAAGAAGCTCCCCACGTTCGTGTTTTACAAAAACGTTTGGGAGAAGAAGTTACCATTTTAGTTCACGGAAAAGAAGAATATGAAAAAGCCATTGGAGCTTCAAATATTTTATTTGGAAAATCTTCAGCTAGCGATTTAAAATCTTTAGACGAACAAACTTTTTTAGATGTCTTTGATGGTGTGCCTCAAGCTACAGTAACACAAGAAGATTTTTCTAAAGGTTTAGATATGATTGGCGCGTTATCTGCAAAAACAAACTTTTTAAAATCGAATGGAGATGCCAGAAGAGCTTTAAAGGAAAACTCTATTTCTGTGAATAAAGAAAAAATTAAAGACGATTTTGTAATTACCACGGATGACCTAATTGCGGATAAATATGTGCTTTTACAGCGTGGTAAAAAGAGCTACTTTCTTTTGATAGTGGAATAATATTTACATAACAAAGAGTTACTGCAAGCGTGAGAAACGAAAACTGAATGCAAAAAATAATAATTAGAACTATTTTCAAGTATTCAATCGCTTTAGTTTGGATTGCAAATGGACTACTTTGTAAAGTCTTAAATTTTGTTCCAAGACACGAACAAATTGTAGCACGAATTTTAGGAGATGAATATTCAAGACTATTGACTATTTTAATCGGAATATCTGAAATTGGAATGGCAATATGGTTTTTAAGAGGTATAAAGTCACGCCTAAATACAATATCTCAAATTGGAATTGTGGCAACAATGAATATTCTCGAATTTATACTTGTGCCTGATTTGTTACTTTGGGGTAAATTGAATTCAATGTTTGCGTTTATTTTTATAATTGTAGTTTACTACAATCACTTTCATCTAAATAAAAAAGGTTTATGATTTCATTTTTAAAAAATCATCCTTTTGCTGTTGAAACTCATTTTGAAAGTTCAATAGTTTTGACATTTGCAATACCTAAAAAAGAATTACAAGATTTTATCCCAGAATGTTTAGAGTTAGATACATTTCAAGATAAATGGGCTTTTATAGCAGTCGCAATGGTTCAAACAAAAGAATTAAGACCTAAAGGTTTTCCTAAATTTCTTGGAAACAATTTTTTCCTAATTGGTTATCGAGTATTTGTACGATATACCAATAACGCAGGAAAAAGGTTAAGGGGATTATATATTCTAAAATCAGAAACAAATAAGAAGAAAATGGCATTTTTGGGTAACATTTTCACACATTATAATTACTCGACAACAGACATTTCAGAAGTAAATAAAAGTAATTTTAAAGTAATTAAGTCTATCAAATCTAAATTCACTTTAAAAATAGACACTGCGGAAAAGGAAATAAATTTGCCTGAAAATTCACCGTTTGAAAATTGGAAAGAAGCAAGACGATTTGCAGGACCTTTACCTTTTACATTCACTTACAATGAAGAAAAAAGGGAAGTCTTAATAATTGAAGGCGTTAGACAAAATTGGAAACCGAAACCGATAGAAATTGTTAATTATGATTTTTCATTTATTAACAAATTTAATTTCCAAAATTCTGTTTTAGCAAACGCTTTTGTCATTGAAAACATTCCATATTATTGGAAAAAAGGAAAAATTGAGAAATGGAAAAAGTAAGAAAGCCATATCAAGGAATATTAAATATTATCCGTTTCAATTGGCATTTTTATATAACTGCTTTTGTTCTTGTATTATTAACAATCCTTTTATCAAACTACGCTAATCCAGCAATCAAAATAATCTTACAAATAATTAGTCTTTTTATATCGATAACAATTTTTGTATCATTATCTGTTTCATATTATGTTTATGATTTGTCGGGTTTTTACAAATTGAAATGGATTAATAACAATGATGATAATATTTCAATAATCAATATAAATGCAGGTTTTGATGAAACAAGTGCATTACTTAAAAAGAAATTTATAAACTCAAATTTGATAGCACTAGATTTTTACAATCCAGATAAACACACAGAAATATCCATAAAACGAGCAAGGAAACAATATCCACCTTATCCGAATACACAAGAAATAGAAACCTCAAAAATTGATTTAGAAAGCAATTCAATTGACAAAATATTTGTAATTCTATCAGCACACGAAATAAGAAACAAAAAAGAGAGAATTATTTTTTTCTCAGAACTAAAAAGAATATTAAAACCAAAAGGACAAATAATTGTCATTGAACATTTAAGAGATATTTCAAATTTTATAGCATATAATATTGGCTCATTTCATTTTCATTCAAAATCTACTTGGTTGAATACTTTTAATAAATCAAAATTAACAGTAGTATCTGAAATTAAAAATACGCCATTTATATCAACCTTTATACTCGAAAAAAATGGAATTGCATTATAGAATAATAGGAATTATATTGATTGCTTTGGCGTTTGTTCATATCATATTTCCAAAGTATTTCAAATGGAAAGAGGAGTTGCAACATTTAAGTCTAATAAACCAACAAATTATGAAGGTTCATACATTCTTTATTGCATTGGTTGTTTTCCTAATTGGTCTTTTATGTCTAACATCTTCAAATGAGTTAATTAATACAGAGTTAGGGAAAAAAGTATCACTTGGTTTAGGAATTTTCTGGGGTTTTAGATTAATTATTCAATTTTTTGGCTACTCTTCTAAACTGTGGAAAGGAAAAAAAATGGAAACTATAATTCATATCATATTTTCAATTTTATGGGTATATTTAAGTTATACTTTCTTAAAAGTATATTTAACTTAAAAGAAATATTTATATAGGTAATATACCAATGCGAAAGTGCTTATTAAATGAACCTACTTATCTTAAAATAAACCTATTAAACAAGCACTTTTTTATATAAATTAAATTTAAAATTTCTCAAATTTGTACTTAAAATACAATTAATTTTTAATAATTTTCTTTAGATGAAAACTGTTACTTAGTTATAATTTTTACAATACCATCAAATTGCAACCTCTAATATCTGAATTATCAAAACGCCCAATGATTTCAAAAGTTCCATTTTGATGCAATTTACCTAAGTCTTGGGTAGCAATAAAAGAACACGAATTATAATTAGCCAAATCAATAACATTAATTCCTCCATTTTTCTCTTTAGAATTTATAGTTAAAGCATCTTCAGTATCTCTAGTTAAAATTTGCATCCAAGGAGGTGTTTCAAAAATTCCATTTCCATTGGAATACCCTTGACTCAATAATTCTGTCATGCCATATTCTGAATGAATTTCTTTAACTCCAAATCCGTTTTGTAAAATTTGATGTAACTCTTCGCGAATCAATTCTTTTCTTCTTCCTTTCATCCCTCCAGTTTCCATAATTATTGTACTTTTTAAGTTGAATTGCTGTTTTTCAACTAAATCTAACAAAGCAAAAGAAACTCCTATTAGTAACACTTTTTGATTCTTTTTATCTAGATTTATCAATTTTTGAGCTAAATCATCTAAGTTATTTAGGTAAAATCCACTTTCTGAATTTTTAGTTTTTTTTATCAAATCATTAACCATAAAAACCAAGGATGAACCTTTACGTTCTAAATAATTTGGCAACAAAGCCAAGACTACATAATCTTCTATATTTCCATAAAAATGCGCGAATCCTTTTAAATAACTTTCTTTATATACATTAATATTGGTTACAAAATGTTTGCTGGTAATATTACCTGTAGTGCCAGAACTCGTAAAAGTTTCATCAATTTGGTTTAAAGAGGATAAAACCTTTCTACTTTTAAAAAATTGAATGGGTAAAAACGGAATATCTTCAATCTTAGCAATATCCGAAGGGTGTTTGTAGAGCAAGTCGCAAAAAGAACGATAAACTTTATTGTTTTTAAATTGATGTTTAAAAACTTTAAGCGCAATTTCTGTAAACCGCTCTTGACTTTCTATATTAAAAATATCTAACTCCATAATTTTTACAAAAATAACATATATCAACGCAACCTTTTTATTCTTTTTGTATCTTATAAGAAAACGAACAAATTATGATGACTTTTTAATATGTATTGCTATCAATATTTAGTTATCAAATTAATAATTGAAGAAATATTGATTAAAATTTAATTTAAAAAACATAAAAACCAATGAAAAGTAAAATACTAATTATATCACTATTTCTAATTTCAATTTTTTCATGTGAAGAAAATATTGTTAGTGATGACTTTAGAAATGAAAGTGTGATAATAGATAGTAATCTTTATAATCAAAGTGAATCTAATAATTACAGTATTACTAATGTGCAGCTAAATGGAAATAATTTAACGATAAGAATCAGTAGCAGTGGTTGCAGCTCAGATTCTTGGAAAGCAATTTTAATAGATGCCAACGAAATTTTAGAATCTTATCCTGTTCAAAGAAAAATTAAACTCTCTTTAGAAAATAATGAAGCCTGTTTAGCTGTTTTTGAAAAGGAATTTACGTTTGATATTTCTAGCTTAAAAGAAGATTATGACACAGTACTTCTTAACTTAAAAGGTTGGGATACTCAAATAAATTATAACTAAGAAAAGAATAAATCATGAAACTAAAATATTTAATTTTACTCTGTTCATTAGCCTTATTATCATATTCGTGCGAAGAAAATAGTATAAACATAAATGATGATAATTTGCTTTTAGGAAGTTGGATTGAACCCAATTATGAAGGAGAAAGAATTACCTTTAAAAGAAGTAATAAACTGCTAGATAAATCTTACGGCATAACTTTTATCCAAAATGGAAGTTTTACTGAAAAAACCTCTGGTTTTTGTGGAACACCTCCTTTATCTTTTTTTAATATTGAAGGCACTTTTGCTTTAGATAACAATTTAATAAGTATTTCTAATGAAGGCTACACTTCCTCTTATATCTGGACTATTTTAGAATTGACAGAAAATAAATTAGTAGTAAAAATAGAGCTATCTGAACAAGAAAAAGAACATAGAGCATTAATGGAGCTATTCAATGAAATCTCAGAAATTGCTTTTAAAGAACCATGTATAGATGCTAATGAGTGGGAGTTTATACCTTATGGCGCCAAAGCTTGTGGGGGTCCTCAAGGATATCTTCCTTATTCAAAAAACATAAACATTCAGACTTTTTTAGAAAAAGTAAATGCTTACACAGCCGCAGAAAAAAAATATAATGTTAACTGGAGTATAATTTCAGACTGTGCTTTTATTAACCCTCCAAAAAATGTTGGATGCCAAAATGGTTATCCTGTATTGAATTATTAAATTTATAATTATGAAAAAAATAACCTTACTTTTTGTTAGTTTAATCCTTTTTTACTCTTGTTTAGATAGTGACAATGATGCTCCAAATTTAGCCTATCAAATACTACCAATTGATGAGTATACAACTCCAGATAGTTTTACTTTTGGACAAAGAGACACCATAAAATTAAAGTACTCTTTACCAAACGGTTGTTATTATTTTGATGATATTTACTACGAATATCAAGATACTGCAAGAGTAGTGGCAATACGATCTATAAGAGATTTAGATGCAGTATGCACTGAAGCTGTAGTACAATACGATTATGATTTAATTGTAACCGCAACACAAGCAGAAGACTATCTTTTTAAATTTTACAAAGGAGAAGATGCAAATGGAGATAGTATTTTTGAAGAAGTTGTAGTTCCTGTAAATTAGATTTATCAAACTAGAAGCACTTATAGAAAAATGTTGTGAGCAAAATTTAGAAGCTCAGTCTAAAGTTTATCACCTTTTTGCGGATAAACTTTTTGCTGTTTCTTTAAAATACTCTAAAAACTATCAAGATGCAGAAGACAATTTACAAGATAGTTTTTTAACTATTTTTGATAAAATTCAACAATACAAACACAAAGGATCTTTTGAAGGATGGTTAAAAAGAATTACGATTCATACAGCAATTCAGAAATACAGAAAAAAAGCTCCTTTAGAAATTGTAAAAGAAGTTTCTGATGATATAGAAGATGAAGTTATAGATTTTAAAAACACAACTTTTCATCTAGACGTTTTATTAAACTGTATTCAGCAATTGCCAGATAGATATCGATTAATTTTTAATTTGTATGCGTTAGATAATTATTCACATAAGGAAATTGCAAAACTGTTGAATATCTCTGAAGGAACCTCAAAATCAAACTTGTCTAGAGCAAGAAAGATTTTGAAAAATAAATTAGAAATGTTGAAAAATGAACAAAATTAATGGGCGATAAAAAAATAGATAATTTGTTTCAGGAACAACTCAAAAAATTGGAAGTTTCTCCAAATAAAAGAGTATGGAACAATATTGAAGCCAAACTTAAAAAGAAAAAGCGAAAGGTTTTTCCTTTTTGGTGGTTTTCAGGTGCTGTTGCCTCAATTATACTCTTAACTTTTATTTTTAACGAATATTCCTCAGTTGAAAATCCTAAATTTAATATAAATCCTGATAAAACAATAACAATTATTCCTGAACGCGAAACAATCATCAACAATAAAATTGATAGTTTAGATTTGAAAAATAATCGTAAAAATGAAATTTTACTTTCTAAAGAAGATAATGTGATAAAGGTTGATAAAAATAAAATTCAAAATTCACGTTCACAAAAAGAAATCTATAAACCAAGAAAAAGTAAAACGTCCTTAATTTTGAATTATAATTCTGTTGCTACCAATTTTAGAATAGTACCACAAGAATCTCCTTTAAAGATTTCAAAAAGAACCACTATTAAATACAATGATAAAAAATTAGATATTGCAAGTGTAATTAAAACAGAAGAAAATGCAAATGATAATAAATCTGAAAATAATTGGTCTATTGCGCCATCATTTGCTGTTCTAAAATCAAATTCTCTATCGGATACCTCTCCAATTAATGCAGGTTTGTCAGAATCTACTTCTGGCGAAAACAGTTATTCATATGGTGTGCAAGTTGCATATCAAATAAATAAGAAATGGTCTATTCAATCTGGAATTCATCTTCAAGAAAACAGTTATGCTAACAACCAAGTTTCTGTTAACAGTTCTTCAGAAAGAAACCCTTTTGCCACAGCCTTTTCCAATGGTGATGTATTTTCTTTTAACAAAAATAATGACATCACTGAAAGTGCCCAACTAATAGGTAATTCTGTTTTAAATGCTGGAAATTCTAATACTGGAAATATTTCCCAAAACTATGGTTATGTTGAAATACCTATAGAAGTGAAATATAACTTTTCGAATAGTAACAAACTACAAACTCAATTTGTAACAGGATTTAGTACTTTGTTTTTAAATAAAAACGAAGTTATTTTAGATACGCAAAATTTTTCTAGAACTTTGGAAGCCGCAAACCTAAATAACATCAATTTTAGTGGAAACATCGGCTTTGATTTCAATTATAATTTATCCAAAAAAATAGCTTTAAACTTAAATCCAATGTTTAAAGTACAGTTCAATACATTTAGTAATAATTCCAATGGATTTGCACCGTTTAATATTGGAATTTACACAGGTATTAAATATCAATTTTAAAACTATTTAGAAATGGATTTACCCTATATTTTGGTGTTTATCCATGATATTTAGACGTTTAGCGAAGTTAGTTTCTAAAACCTAAATTAATGCATATCTTTAAGTTCTAATTGAGTTTAGTATTTTAAGTTTATTAAAAATAATTGCTTCGAAATCAATAATGTTAAAAATCACAAAATGAAGCTTATTGAAGTTACGTACAGAACATTATCAGGTACTAAAAAAATTCTAAAAATTCCAGGAAGAAAATCAACACAATGGATCATTTATCAGGACAATGAACCAAAATATTATGTAGATTTATTTGATTTGTCCATAGAATCTAATGCTATGATGAATAGTTTAGTTTTGTGCACCAAAAGCAAAATGAGAGATGTTTTAACATTGATTAACAAAAAAAACAATATAAACTTATCTACCCGAAATTTTTCAAGTTTAGGTTTTCACAAAACAAGAGATAGTAAGATTGTAAATATTGATTTAAAACCTCTACCAGAAGAATGGCTAGATTATTCTTTATAGATTTTAACTACTAAATCCCCTTTGTCGTTCATAGAAGCTCTGTACATTCCTGCTGTATTAAACTCAAAAGACATATTTCCATTTTTATCTAAAGCAACAACACCTCCAGTGCCACCAAGTGTTGTTAATTTGTTTTGAATAACATCCTTTGTGGCTGCTTTTAATGTTTTCTGTTGATACTCAATTTGCGCAGAAATGTCATAAGCTACCTGACTTCTAATAAAGTATTCTCCCCAACCTGTAGAAGAAACTCCACAAGTCTTATTATTTGCATAAGTTCCTGATCCTATAATTGGAGCATCTCCAATTCTTCCCCATCTTTTGTTAGTCATTCCACCTGTTGATGTTCCTGCAGCAATATTTCCATTTTTATCTAAAGCTACACAACCAACAGTGCCAAATTTTGAATTTTTGATATCAGCATCATAAAAAGCGGCTTTTTTATCATTGTGGTCTAGTTCTGTTTTATTTATATTTTTTATTTTTTGTAAAGATTTAAAACGTCTTTCTGTGTAAAAATAACTTGGTGCTACAATTTCTAAACCTTTTTCTTTTGCAAATACTGATGCTCCTTTTCCAGAGAGCATTACGTGATCAGAATCGGTCATTACCTTTATTGCCAATTCAATCGGACTTTTTACATCGGTAACACCTGCAATAGCTCCAGCATTTAAAGTTTTTCCGTCCATAAATGAAGCATCCAATTCATTGGTTTCTTCATGCGTAAAAACAGCACCTTTACCGGCATTAAACAAAGGCGATTCTTCCATTACTTGAATTGTTTTCATTACAGCTTGTTGACTAGTTCCACCGCTTTTCAATATTGTATATCCAACTTTTATCGCTTCACTTAACTTTTCTTGATAAGCCAATTCTTTTTCAGGAGTCATATTTTTCTTTAAAATAGTTCCTGCGCCTCCATGAATAATAATTGCAAAATCATTCACTTTTTTATTTGATAAGATATCTGCTTCGTCATTCATTTTTGAATTGAAATTACATCCTAAAAAAAGAATTATTGACAACAGTAAAAGAAGTAATTTTTTCATAATTTGTTAAATTTTAAACAATAAGTTTTGTTTTTGTTAAATTTATATATATGTGAATTTATTCGTAAATTCGCTCTTCGAATTTAAATAACTTAAACAACACTACAAAATGACTGATTTTGGAATGGATAAAGCTTTAAAAGATTTAGGCTTACAAGATATTAATAATGGAACTTCAACAGGTTCAAATAACTTTTCTAATGGAGAAATTATTGAATCATACTCTCCTGTTGATGGTAAATTGATTGGTAAAGTAAAAACTACCACTAAAGAAGATTATGAAAAAGTGATGGATGCTGCTACAAAAGCATTTTTATCTTTTAGAAATATGCCTGCTCCACAAAGAGGAGAAATTGTACGTCAGTTTGGTAATAAATTACGAGATCTCAAAGAACCATTAGGTAAATTAGTTTCTTATGAAATGGGAAAATCATTACAAGAAGGTTATGGCGAAGTCCAAGAA
This sequence comes from uncultured Polaribacter sp., assembly GCA_913020555.1. Taxonomy (GTDB): domain Bacteria; phylum Bacteroidota; class Bacteroidia; order Flavobacteriales; family Flavobacteriaceae; genus Polaribacter. Next base: position 22,268 of record CAJWAC010000017.1, read on the forward strand.
ATGATTGACATCTGCGATTTTGCTGTAGGTTTATCACGTCAATTAAACGGGCAAACAATTCCATCAGAAAGACCGGGCCATGTTATGAGAGAACAATGGCATCCTATAGGCGTTGTTGGCATTATTTCTGCATTTAACTTTCCAGTAGCTGTTTGGGCATGGAATACAGCTTTAGCCTGGATTTGCGGTGATGTGTGTGTGTGGAAAGCTTCTGAAAAAGCTCCTTTATGTGCTGTAGCTTGTCAAAACATTATTGCAGAAATATTAAAAGAAAATAATTTACCGGAAGGCATTTCTTGTATTATAAATGGAGATTACAAAGTAGGAGAAATGATGACTACAGATAGCAGAATTCCTTTAGTTTCTGCAACAGGATCTACAAGAATGGGCAGAATTGTTGGCGCAACAGTAGCGCAGCGTTTTGGTAAATCTTTATTAGAATTAGGAGGTAATAACGCTATAATTATTACACCAACTGCAGATTTAAAAGTGGTTGTACCTGGTGCAGTATTTGGTGCTGTTGGAACTTGTGGTCAAAGATGTACTTCTACCAGAAGATTAATTATTCATGAATCTGTTTATGATAAAGTAAAAGATGCAATTGTTGGTGCATATAAACAATTGGTTATTGGAAATCCTTTAGATGAAAAAAATCATATTGGTCCATTAATTGATCATGATGCTGTAAATACATATTTAGCTGCTATAGAAAAAGCACAAACTGAAGGTGGAGCTATATTGGTTGAAGGTGGCGTTTTAGAAGGTGACGGTTACGAATCTGGTTGTTATGTAAAACCAGCAATAATTGAAGCTGAAAATCATTTCGAAATTGTACAACACGAAACGTTTGCTCCTATCTTATATTTAATGAAATATAGTGGTGAAGTTGAAAATGCAATTGCAAAACAAAACGGAGTTGCGCAAGGTTTATCATCAGCAATTATGACCAACGAAATGAAAGAAGCAGAAAAGTTCTTGTCTTACGCAGGTTCTGATTGTGGAATTGCAAATGTAAACATTGGTACTTCTGGAGCTGAAATTGGCGGTGCTTTTGGTGGTGAAAAAGAAACTGGTGGTGGACGTGAATCTGGTTCTGATGCTTGGAAAGTTTATATGAGACGTCAAACAAATACCATAAATTATTCAGATGAATTGCCTTTAGCACAAGGTATTAAGTTTGATTTATAAAATTAACAAACATGTTAAAGTTAAACCAGTTCTTATGAGCTGGTTTTTTTTTGATTTAAATTTTTAGTAAATTCAAAAAAAAATAAAAAACTGCAAAAACTTAACCAAAAAAATATGAAAAGAACCAAATACTTATCTTTAATTGGACTTTTATTAATGTTACTTTCTTGTAAACCGGAAATCACTTCATTTCAGAAATTTGAATTTGTAGCGCCTGAGAAAGTTGGAATGATCTCAGATAGTTTAGCAAAAATTGATCAAATGGTAAACGCCTTTGTTAAAGCCAAAAAGTATCCTGGCGCTGTTACCTTAATTGCAAAAGAAGGAAAGATAATTTATGAATCAGAGGTTGGATTTTCAGACTCTTTAAAGACTGAGCCTTATAGAAAAGACCATTTATTTAGAATGGCATCAATGACAAAACCAATTGTTTCGGTTGCCGCAATGCAACTCATAGAAAAAGGTAAATTGTCCTTAGACGATAAAGTTGGAAAATATATCCCTTCTTTTAAATCAACAGAAATATTAACTGGTTTTAATACTGAAGATAGCACTTGGACTTCTAAGCCAACTAAAACAACACCAACAATACGTCAGTTATTAACGCATACTGCAGGCGTTCCATATGGTTTTATGAATCCTCCTTTGAATGGTGCTATTCTTGCAAAAAATGGAATACCCGACTTAAGTACACATCTTCCACTAACAATTGAAGAAACAATGAGTAAAATAGGAGATTTACCTCTTATGCACGAACCTGGGGAAAAATGGATGTATGGCTTAAATACAGATGTTTTAGGAAGAGTTGTAGAAGTAGCATCAGGAGAAAAACTAGATGATTATATTCGTGAAAATATTACAAAACCGTTAAAAATAGATTTTTTAGACTTTTACTTTGATACTGTTCAAAAGAAAAATCTTACAAAAGTATTTGTGCCGTCTCCAAAAGGAAAAAACATGCAAGTATCTGACATGGGGGTTATGTATATTGCTGATTACCCTACAGACGGAGCAAAAAAATATTTATCTGGCGGTAGTGGAATGACTGGAACTGCAAGAGATTATTTCTTGTTTTGCCAAGCAATGCTTGATAACGGAACATTGTTTGGGAATGAAATATTAAAGAAAAAAACAGCACAAGAAATGCATAAAAATCAGATAGATACTATTTCTTATCCATGGGGGCCAGCCAAATTTGGTTTTGGATTTGACGTGGCAGATGGTCATCCAACAAGGCCAGACGGAACTTACAGTTGGGGAGGAGCATTTAGTACTGTTTTTTGGATTGATCCTAAAAATGAACTTATTGTAATTCAATTAAGGCAAGTACTGCAGTCTGCATTTAATCAAGAAATTAATGCTGCTTTAGAGAAAATTGTTTACAGCGCTATTCAAAAATAAAAAATATTTAATGACCTTATTTTTACAAGCCTCGCTTATCATTTGGATTTTAGTAACCTTACTCTGGCTACTAAGTGTTGCTATAAAAAATGTAAGTATTGTAGACATTTTCTGGGGATTTGGTTTTGTTGTTGTCAATGCTTTTTATGTCTGCAATTTAGAGGTAATAAACCCAAGAAATTGGTTGCTTCTTTTATTGGTTAGTGTTTGGGGATTGCGTTTAACTCTTTATTTAGCGATTAGAAATATTGGAAAAGGAGAAGACTACAGATATCAACAATTCAGAAAAGATTATGGCGCAAAACGCTATTGGTGGTTTTCATATTTCCAAGTGTTTTTATTGCAAGGTGCTTTAATTTTAATTGTTTCCTTGCCTTATTTAGGAGTTCATTTCAGTGTATCTTCTGGTGAATTAAACGTGTTAGATTATCTGGCTACTATTGTTTGGTTTGTTGGCTTTAGTTTTGAAGCTGGTGGTGATTATCAATTATATCAGTTTAAAAAGAATCCGAAGAATAACGGTAAAGTTTTAAATACTGGTTTTTGGAAATATACAAGACACCCCAATTATTTTGGAGACTCTGCCGTTTGGTGGGCTTATGCTTTATTTAGTATTTCTGCTGGCGGGTATTGGCAAATTATTGGAGCTATAATTATGACTTTATTAATTATTAAAGTTTCTGGAGTTGCTATGTTAGAAAGAACATTAAAAACCTCAAAACCAAAATATAAAGACTATGTAAAAGCAACAAGTTCTTTTTTACCATGGTTTCCTAAAAAAGAATTATGATTGACTTTTTAAAAGAAAATATCTGGTTTATACTTTTCCTTATTTGGGGGTTACCTTTGAGCATATACAGAAGTCGATTTCGAAAAATTGTATATCAAACTGATAGTTGGCTAATTAATATAAAACCTTTATTTATTAAAGAGATTAGAGGGCTTTTTGGAAATTTATATCCAAAAAACAAAATATATATAAAACAAAGAAACTTTTACAGATTGTATTTGAGTATTTATACAGTGCTCTTTATCTTGTATTTAGTCTATGCTTAAGTTGGTATATAATGTTGTTATAATTTTTCCTTTATCATCCTCTAAATCCTGCGTAAGCATTATTTTTTCTTTACCAACATTGAAGTAAAATGGAGCTTTTGCTATTTGTAAACCACTTTTATTTTTTAATCTAATTCCCTGACCTGCAATGATATCTTTATTTGGAATAAAATCTCCATTTGGAATGTGTTCTGTGACAATAATGTATTTATAATGAGAAAGTTTATCTAATATATTTGCTACTTCATTATTAGATAAATGTTGTAAAACTTGTCTTATTATCAAACAATCTGCTTGAGGTAAATTATCCTTAGAAATATCTAAACAATGAAACTCTAAATTATCATTGTTATATATTTTAGAATTAAAATCAATTAAACTTGAAACAATATCAATAGCAATATACTCTTTTACATGTATAATAAAATGTTTCCCAACATTAAAATCGCCGCAACCTAAATCGCAAATAACCAAAGGCTGTTTAAAAGATTTTAAAAAAGTAGACACAACTGTTATATAGGGTTCTATAATTTTTGGATGATGTGAACCCTCGCCTGAATAAAAATTTGAGTTATTATTGCCCCAAAGTTTCATCTCATAAATTTGCTCCATTACTTTGTTTGTAGGCCAAGGTTTTTTAGTTTTTCGTAAATCTTTCAAAATAAATCTAATTGTATTTTACTTTTCGAATTATCCTCATAGCCTCTTTATATTTTATATAAGTGGATTTATCTGGTAGGTTTTTAATATATATTTTTACCTTTTGTAACTCATTTTGAGCATCTAAAAACCCATTTAAGTAACACAATAAAAAGTTGTTGGATAACCTAAAAATAGCTTCATGTTCAGTTTTAGTTAAAGGATTATTTTGTGCTATTTTATTTACAATCTTTAATCCTTTATTATAAATCTGATTTATGATTGTACTATCGTATTTTGGAGCATTAAATAAAAACTCTTTTTTAATATCGTGTTTTCCATTCTCTTTAAAATGAATTACTGTTTTTTCTAAAGGATAGTATTTTTCTTCATTATCAATACCTATTGCTATAAATTCTGTAATGATAAAGGAAGTATTATTGTAGGTGATTTGAACATCATCTAATGCAGAGAAAAATATACGAACTTGCTCATTAATCAATTCAATATCTACTCTTGAAAAGTAAACTTCGTTATTGATTTCTTTCTTTTTACCAGCCCAACATAAAACAAACTGCTCATTAAAAACTTTATATTGTGGATTGTAGATTTCTTTATGGTTCTTAATAAAATCAAATACTCCGTTTAAAGTAAGTTCAATATTATTTCTGGCATTTTTTTCTATACTTTCAACGATCTTTTTATTGGTATTTCTGAGTTCAAAATTTACTCCTAAAAATGGCATTGAATTACTACCTCTTCTATAAAAAATTGAATTTCTTCTGTATTTCCATGCGTTTTTAAGTAATGATGATACTTTATTGTTCGGGAAAATGGTTACCAAACCAACAACTCTATACCTTGCCAATCTTGGAAAAGGCACGTTCTCATATTGAATTTTAGGAGGATTTGCTAAATAAGCATTCACTAAATTCTGAATTTTACTGTCATCAAAAAAATCAACCCCTATAACTTTATTCTCCTCATCCGTTACCCCAATAATTATGTATGCATTGTTCTCTGGATTAGCGTTAGACAGGGCACAAATATGTTTTAAAAATTTTGCTTTGCCTTCTTTAGAATCTAAGGATAGTTTTTGCTTTTTATCATAAAAACTATTCTCATCATTATGAGAAAGTAGGTTTTTGATTAAAAGTCTCTTGTTTATCATTTTTAATTTAGTAATCTCAATTCTTTAGTCAAATTTTCTCTGGCTTGTACTTCCAATAATTGTTGGTATTTTTCTGTGAAAAAAAGTGTTTTTCTATCTAAAAAATGGCGTAATACTTTTATTCTTCCTGGATTGTATAAAAAGTCAGGATAAATCTGATATTCTTTCCTGATTTTTTTAATATAATTCTGATAAACTTCCCAAGATTGTCCAAGAATTGACAAATCAAAATCTAACAAAAATGCATTGTCTTGATTTTCTCCTAGAATGATTTCATGTGATTTTGTTGAAACGATAAGTTGATGGATCTTATTGATATGTAACTTTTTTTTGGAAGACTTTTCTAAAGCCAGTTTTGCAAAATCAGCACTTTTTTCTTCATTCTTTTTAGATGTAGATTTATAAACAATATCGTGAAACCAAATTGAGAACAAAATTTCATCAAAATTGATAATTTGAGACTTGTTTTCTTTTGCTAAATTCAACATTGTTGAAATGTGTATTAAATTATGATAATACCTACTTTTTGAGGTGTATTTCTTTTGAATAGACTTCCACAAAGACCCAATAATTGCGTCATTATCAAAATATTTTTCTGATAATGCTGTCCAATCACTTTGTAAGTTATCAATTACCATTATAGATTTTTGTGAACCACAGTAGCACTTGCTTGAGCGGTTGGATATACCACTAAATCTTCGATATTTACGTGATAAGGTCTAGTAACCACAAAGTGGATAATATCTGCAATATCATCTGCTTGTAAAGCTTTATAACCTTGATAAACTGTTTTTGCTCTTTCGGAATCTCCTTTAAAACGTACATCAGAAAACTCAGTTTCTACCAAACCAGGATGAATGGCTGAAACTCTAACATTATGTTCGTTCAAATCTAAACGCATAGACTTATTTAGAGCGTTTACAGCAAACTTTGATGCACAATATACATTTCCGTTTCTATAAACTTCTTTACCTGCTGTAGAACCAATATTTACAATAAACCCATTTTTATTTTCAATCATTTGTGGAATAATAGCTTTGGAAACATAGAGTAATCCTTTTACATTAATGTCTAGCATTGCATCCCAATCATCTATACTTCCGTCTTGAATTGTTGATAATCCGTGAGCATTTCCTGCATTATTTATCAAAATATCAATATGCTTAAAGTGTTCAGGTAAATTTGCTATTTGTTTAAAAACATCATCTTTATCTCTAACATCAAATTGTAAAGTAGTAACTTCTGTTTGTTTTGAAAGCGCCACTTCCAATTCCTCTAAACGTTCTTTTCTGCGACCACAGAGAACTAATCTAAAATTATTTTTAGCAAATAATTCTGCTGTTGCTTTTCCTATTCCTGATGTTGCTCCTGTTATAAATACTGTTTTCTTCATATGTTGAGTAATTACTACTTTGTAAGAAAGTTTATTTTTAGAATTCTGTTATTTTTTTCTGTTATTAAGTAAAAAAAGTAATGACATAAAAATACGAACTTTTAAACCAATAATAGGTATAGAAAAAGCCACCCTTTTTAGGGTGGCTCTCCTTTCGATTGGTTATTGAAAACCAATCAAAAATCAACTAACCAAACTTTATTTTAAATTTCTTCTATCTTTTGCTTTTCTTATTACTTTAGTACGTTTTCTATTGTTATTCCTTACAATTTCTTTTGCTGTTTTAACAGATTTTTCACTTTTTAAATATTGAACAAATCCTCTTCCAGAAAATTCGTAGGTAGTCTCAGAATTAATGTGATAAAGACTAACCCTTCCATCATTAATAACGCTCAATTCAAACTCTTCTATATCTCCAGCATCATAATTCAATGTTAAAATTTTAAGGTCTTCGAAACCATTCACATCAAAAATTTCATAACCTCCAACATAATCCCAATTTATATCTAAAATTTCTGTACCAAATTCATCTTGAGAACTATAAAAAGTTGTTATATTTTCTGGAGTAAAAGCCAAGAAATTTTCACTATCAAAAGTGTTCGCATTTCCGCCTCTAGAACTCACTTTTTCCCAAGCTTCATATTCTTGCAGAAAATATTCTATGTTCTCATAAAATAATTTATCGTAATCAAAATTATTCACATTATAACCTATCAAATAATAATTTACATTTTCTCTATAATTGTACAATCTAATTTCATTGTTTGACAAAATATCTACTTCAAAATCGTTAAACCCATCAATATCATGATTCGTTTCTAATAAACCATTAAAAGTATTGTAAGTTCCCACATCAATACCTAAACCATTTCCTGTTCTTCCAATATCTACAATATTGTTATTTGCATATAAAATTCCGTTGATAAAAGATAATGTAAATGCTCTAGAAACGTAAGGCACATCTCCGTATCCTGTTGTTCTGTGATAATCTACATACCATAAATCATAACCCGAAACAACTTCCTCTAATGTTGGTGGATAGTTTTCTACAAAACCGTCATCGTAAATTGTACATGAGCTTAAAAATGCTCCAATAATAATAGTCGTAAAAAGTAGTTTTAGCGTCTTCATAAGCTTTCTAGTTAATAATTATACTAATGATTAAACAAATGGCGTGCCAAAAAATATATATATTTAAAAAATTAACCTAAACTGATTATTATCAACGTATTAAAAGTTTACTGAAAATGATATTCACTCCTTTTTTAAATCTGATATTCTAAAATACTTTATTTTTTTATCAACTTTATAACTGATAATTGCTTCATTTTTTTTCAGCTTAAAAGGAAATTTTTGAAAATTAGGTAACGGATTATGAAGCTCTTTAATTGGATTTTTATCTAACACAAATTCATTATTAAAATTAGAATTTTTTAAAATACCGATAAGCCGCTTATTTGAATTGAAAGATGCAACTTCAAGTTTAGCAATTTTATTATTGAAATAAATACTATCAAATGAAATTTCTTTGGTTGAAGTATAGCTAATTTTAACAACAGTCTCTCCAAATATTTTAGACACCTCGTGATCATTTTGGTAGGTTGCAGTCAATATTTTAAATGGTGGATTATTTTCAAATTTTAAAGAGCCACATTGAAAAAAAGATGTCAAAATAATGCCTATTAAAAAAAATTTCATTGCCTTCATAATCTAAATATTTAATTCAATAGTGTCAAATTATGTGCCAGTGTTAAGCTTATTATAGAATTTATAGCATATTGAGATATCATAATTTAAAAAAACTTATTCTAAGATTTCATCTCTATTCAAAAAAATAAACATAAAAAAAAGCGAACCTAATTAGGTTCGCTTTAAAATAATAGTTTATGCTGTATTAGTTATTCAAAGCTTCAGCTCCACCAACAATTTCTAAAATTTCGTTAGTAATTGCTGCTTGACGCGCTTTGTTGTATGTCAATAACAACTCATCTCTTAATTCTGATGCATTATCAGTTGCTTTGTGCATTGCTGTCATACGTGCTCCGTGTTCTGAAGCAAAACTATCTCTAATTGCTTTGTATAACTGAGTTTTTAATGATTTTGGAATTAAAGCTTCAACAATCTCTATTTTTGATGGTTCAAAAATATAATCAGAATTTGTAATTGCTTCACCACCTTCAACTGGTTTTATTGGTAAAAACTGTTCTACTTGTGGTAATTGTGTAGCTGCATTTTTAAATTGATTGTAAACTAATTCAATTTTATCATAACTGCCATCAACATATAAACTCATTAAGTTTTCTGCAATTAAAGCAACATTATCAAAAGTTAAATCGTCATAAATATCATTTCTGTTAGAAACAATCTCATATTCTTTAGATAAAACATCTCCTCCCTTTTTACCAATTGAAAAAACATCTACTTGTTTATCAGCATACTTTTCTGCAACTGTTTTTATAACTGTTTTGGTTATTGATGAATTAAAGCCACCGCATAAACCTCTATTGGATGTTACTACTACTAATAAAACTTTAGAAACTTCTCTTTCTGTAGAATACGCTCCACCAGTATCACCATCTAAAGTTGCACTTAAATTTTGTAACAACTCTGTTAATTTCGAAGAATAAGGACGCATTGCAACAATTGCATCTTGCGCTTTTTTCAACTTTGCAGCAGATACCATCTTCATTGCAGATGTAATCTGCATTGTAGATTTTATAGAGGTAATTCTGTTACGTATTTCTTTTAAGTTTGCCATTCTCTAGTTGTTAGTTATTAGTCTTTGGTTTTTAGTACCTGTGTCTAAAACCTATGAGCTAACTTCTTATTTATGCAAAATGCTTTGAGATTTCTGCAGCTGCAGCTTCTAAAGTAGCTGTAGTTTCAGGAGTTAATTTACCTGATTTTAATACATCTAAAACATCTCTATGTTTCGCATTTAAATAATCAATATAATCTTTCTCGAACTTCTTTACTTGATTAACAGGTACATCTTTTAATAGGTTTTTAGAACCTGCATAAATGATCGCTACTTGATCTTCAACGGTAAAAGGGTCATTCTGTGCTTGCTTTAAAATCTCTACGTTTCTTTGTCCTTTAGAAATCACATTCATTGTAGCTGCATCTAAATCAGAACCAAACTTTGCAAAAGCTTCTAATTCTCTAAATTGCGCTTGATCTAATTTTAAAGTACCAGACACCTTTTTCATAGATTTAATCTGTGCGTTACCACCAACACGCGATACTGAAATACCTACGTTAATTGCCGGACGAACACCAGAATTAAATAAATCCCCGTCTAAGAAAATTTGTCCATCTGTAATAGAAATTACATTTGTTGGAATATATGCTGATACATCTCCTGCTTGCGTTTCAATAATTGGTAATGCAGTTAGTGAACCTCCACCCTTTACAATTGCTTTTAAAGAATCTGGTAAATCGTTCATTTCACTAGCAATTTTATCGTCATTGATAACTTTTGCAGCTCTTTCTAATAATCTAGAGTGTAAATAAAATACATCTCCTGGATATGCCTCACGTCCTGGAGGTCTTCTTAATAATAGAGAAATTTCACGATATGCAACAGCTTGCTTTGATAAATCATCATAAATAATTAAAGCTGGTCTACCTGTATCTCTAAAATACTCTCCAATTGCTGCTCCAGCAAATGGTGCATAAACTTGCATTGCTGCTGGATCTGATGCATTTGCTGCAACTATAGTTGTGTATGCTAAAGCACCTCTTTCATTCAACATATTTGCAATTGCTGCAACTGTAGATGCTTTTTGGCCTACTGCAACATATATACAATATACTGGGTTACCAGCATCGTAAAATTCTTTTTGATTTAATATGGTATCTAAAGCAACAGTTGATTTACCTGTTTGTCTATCTCCAATAATCAACTCACGCTGACCTCTTCCTACAGGAATCATTGCGTCAATAGATTTAATACCTGTTTGTAATGGCTCAGTTACTGGCTCACGATAAATTACACCAGGAGCTCTACGCTCCAGTGGCATTTCATAAGTATCTCCTTGTATAGGACCTTTTCCATCAATAGGACTTCCTAATGTATCTACGACTCTACCTACAATTCCTTCTCCTGCTCTTAAAGAAGCAATTCTTTCAGTTCTTTTTACTGTAGAACCTTCTCTAACTGAAGTTGAAGCCCCTAGTAATACTACACCAGCATTGTCTTCTTCTAAATTTAAAACGATACCTTCTAAGCCGTTGTCAAATTCTACTAACTCTCCATATTGAACGTTAGTTAATCCGTAAACACGAGCAATACCATCTCCTACTTGTAAAACAGTTCCTACTTCGCTTAATGAAGCTTGTGCTTCAAAATTAGTTAATTGTTCTTTTAAAATTGCTGATACTTCAGCTGGTTTAATACTTGCCATCTTATTGATTTTGATGTATTATTAAATTTTTGGAATATAATGACTGTTGTCAAATTCCTTTTTTAATTCACTTAAATGATTTGAGATACTTGCATCATACTGCACATCTCCAACACGTAAAATGAATCCTCCTAAAATATTTGGATTCACTTCATTTTCTAAGCTCGCTTTTTCTCCTGTTAAAGCTTCTATTTTAGCCAATACTTGCTTTTCTATAGCTGCAGTAATAGGCACAGCTGTAGTAACTTTTGCTACTTGAATGTTTTTGTAGTAATCAAAAATTATAGTGTATTGCTTTGCAATAGCATTTAACATTGAGATTCTTTTATTTTCTTGCAATAAATTAAAAAGACCTAAAGTAATATTATTTACTTGCTTAGAAAAAGTAGCTTTTAAAACATTAATTTTATCAGCAGACTTTATAACTGGACTTTGCAAAACAACAGCAAGTTCAGGGTTTTCTGAAATTGTTGAAGCAATTAATTGCATATCTTTATTTACAGCAGAATCTTTTTTAGCATCTTTTGCAAGATTTAAGATTGCTTTTGCATAACGTAATGCTGCTCTTGCGTCTTTCATACAATTAGTTTAACTCTACTTCTTTTAAAATTCCTTCAACTAAAGCTAATTGATCTTTCTTAGAAGATAACTCTTTTTTAATCACAGATTCTGCAATACCAATAGACAATTCTGCAACGTTCTTTTTTAACTCTGCTAAAGCTGCTTGCTTTTCTTGCTGAATAGAAGCTTGTGCATTTTCAATTAACTTGGTAGTTACTTCTTTAGCATCTTCTTTAGCTTCAGCAATCATTGTTTCTCTGATGTCTCTAGCCTCTTTCATCATTGCGTCTCTTTCCGCTCTTGCTTCCTTTGCTAATTTTTCATTATCAGCAGTTAAGTTTTGCATTTCTTTACGCGCATTTTCTGCTGCAGCTAAAGCGTTTTCAATTCCTGATTCTCTTTCTTCTAAAGAGTTTAGTATTGGTTTCCAAGCAAATTTTACCATTAAACCAATTAAAGCTAATAATAAAATTGTAGATACTACAAATAATCCCGGTGAAAAATCGTTTAATAAAGTTTCCATTCTATAAACTAATTTATATTATATTTTTTTGTCTAATTTTAAAAATAGGTTCTGTAACCAACCGTTACAGAACACTATTTTTTGTTTATGTTTGGATTATTTTCCTAAGAATAACGCTCCAAATGCTAAACCTTCTAATAATGCAGCGATAATAATCATTGCTGTTTGAATTTTTCCTGTCGCTTCTGGCTGACGAGCAATACCTTCCATTGCTTTTCCACCAATTTGACCTAATCCAATTCCTGCTCCGATTACGATTAATCCTGCTCCAATTAAATTGTACATAATAATTGTATTTATATTAAATTAAACAAACTTGTATTAATGAGCTTCAGCATGATCTTCTACTGCCATACCAATAAACAATGCCGAAAGCATTGTAAAGATATACGCTTGTAAAAAAGCAACTAAAACCTCAATTAATGTTATAAAAAATGATAATACTAATGACAAACCTGTTGCACCAACAACCCCTAGAGATTCTTTTAAAGTGAACATAATTGCAATTAAGCTCATTACCACAATGTGACCTGCTGAAATGTTTGCGAACAAACGAACTAATAATGAAAATGGTTTAATTAATAATGCTCCAGCCAATTCTATGATTGCTAAAACTGGGCGAATTAATACAGGAACTCCTGGCATCCAAATCATGTGCATCCAATATCCTTTTGTACCACTAACAGAATAAATGACTAAAGTAAAAATTGCTAAACATGCCGTTACTGCTAACTGACCTGTAACATTAAACCCTAATGGTGTTAAACCAGCTAAATTTAAAACCCAAATAAAGAAAAACACAGTTAATAAATACCCTGTGAATCTTCTGTAATGCTTATCACCAATGTTTGGTCTTGCAATTTCGTCTCTAACATAAATTACTAAAGGCTCTAAAACCCTAGCAAAACCAGTAGGCACTTTTTTTGTTTTGTATTGTTTGGCCAAACCAGAAAACCAAAAAAGCAATAGAAATCCTATTAATAATATACCAACAACACTTTTAGTGATTGAAAAATCCAATATTTTATGAGCGTTAGTTGCATGATGTGTTTCGTCAAAAGAAACTACAGCTGCATCAACATCTAATTCGTAAATTTTTGAATGAATCTTAGCAAATTTAGCTCCGTTTTTTTCTACGATTACATGTCCATCATCATTGTGATGAAACTCAGAAGACATAAAAGCAACTAAACCTTTACTAGACCATAATATCACTGGTAAAGGAAAGCCTAAATGTTTTCTTTCTCCTGCATCATTTGTGTAAGAATACAAAGAAAAATCGTGAGAATCTTTAATGTGATGAAGAATGTAAGCATCTACCTCTTCTTTGGTATTTACACGTTGTCCGTCATTTTGATCATCGTGTTTTTTATCTGAACCACTGGCAAAAATAGTCGCTGAAAAAAGCACTATTGCTGCTATTGTAAGAAACTTGATTGATTTTTTTGCAATCTTCATGGTAAAATACGCTTTCTAAATTCGGCGCAAAAATACGTAATAATTCAAAACTACAAACCCTTTTTTTAAATATTTTTTATCACATCCTTTTCTTTAAAATTTTAGCAACAAAAATAGCTTCTGTTAATAAAAAAATAATCATTGGAACAAATAATGATAATCTTGAAGTAAATGATAGATTTTCTTCGGTAAATATTGGATTATAGAAGATTATGCAAAAAAGAATTAGCTTAAAAGCAATTGTTGCTAGATATATAAAACCTAATTGCTCAAAAATTTTATCAACAGTAGAAAGTAGTAAAAAATTAGTGCAGATTAGTAAGGAAAAACTGAAGTGAAAAAGGTATATTTTTTTAAGAGAAAATGGCAACAGCATGTCGTTATTTTCTAAATAATATTGATGTAAAAAAAAACTTACGGTAAATAAGGAAAAGAATACAAGAGCAAATAGAAATATATTTTTAATCATTAATTCTATTGGCTTGTTTTATGAGAGCATACATTGCTAGAAAAATTGAAAGTAAGGTAATGGTTTCTTTTAAAAATTGAGTTTTAAAAGTAGCGTCTAGCCACTTACCCAAGATAAAACCCAAATATATAGTTAAACCCATTTGCAACCCTGCTCCAGAAAGTTGCAAGGCTTTATTTAAAGGCTTTTTTATCTCTTTTTTGATTGTTTTGTTTTTCGGCTGCTTTTTTTCCATCCTCTATACTTACGACTTTAGGTGCTTTCATTTTACAAGAGGCATTAAATGTTGCTCCTGGCTCGATAGATAGTTTTCCTACAATAACATCACCAGAAATATTAGAACTTGCTTTAACTGTTAAAATTTTTTCTACATTTAATATTCCTGAAAATGTGCCTTCAATATCTGTATTTAAGGCATTAATAGTGCCTTTTACTAAACCTCCAAGCCCAATAATAACCCTACCTTTTGTAGTTAAATCTCCTTCTAAAACACCATCTATTCTATAATCGCCTTCAGAAACTATTTGTCCTGTAATTTTTGTGTTTTTAGCAATAACGTTTCTTTCCATTGTTGTTGTCATTTGATTTTTAAAAGCTTGGCCTCACAATTAAACTATTTGACTAATTTTGCCACAATAGCTTTGGCTTTTTTGCCTTCTTCTGTATTCCCATAGCTCACAGCTACAAACTCTAAAGCTTTTTGGTATGCTATTTTATCTTGAAACTTACCAATTGCAAACGCTTTTAAAAGTTCGAATTTTGGTAACAGTTCTGAGTTTGGTATTGTAGGTAAAAATTCATTAGTTTTAGTGATTACCTCTTCAAACTTATCTGCTTTGTAAAGGTAATACATTTCTTTATATGTCTTTTCTACTTCATTTATGGTTGCCTCCTCTTCCTGAAATTTAGCATCAGGATTTTTAATAATTTGTGCAAATTTTGTTTCTGGATATGTTGTAAGAATTACATTTTTATATTTATCTGCCTGAGCAGCATCACCTAAATTGGTGTAAATTTGATATAAATGCCAATTGATAGGTAAAATTAAGGCTTTATCGGGCTGTAAACTAGACACTCTTTCTAGCCTTTGTTTTGCTAAACTTTGATTTTTAAATTGCTCTTTATAAATTAAACCTAGTTCGTATAATGCTTGATTACGCTCGGTTTTTAAACTATCAATAACACTGTTATCAGTAGGAATTGCGCTGATATACGTATCTAAATCATATTTAGCATTTATTTTGTTTAATTTTTCTGCATCTTTAGTTGCTCCTCCAATTGTGGCTTTTTCAGACCATCTCCAATTATCTTCTAATTTTCTTTTACCCCAGATTTTTTGAAACTCAGACTTTCCAAAACTTAAAGATTGACTATTATAAAAATACCAATTTCCTTTGTTTGCTCCTTGTAAGCCTCCGCCAATATTTCCAAAAGCCAATTGATTTAAACGTAATTGAGCAGCATCTTCATCTGCCTTTTTAATTTTGGCAATGTAGTTTTCAAAAAACTCTTTTTGTTGTTCTTTTGATAATGAAGCAATTCTTACAATACTATCATTTGTAGTAACTACATCTTCAAATTTAATTAACGAAGCTAGATTTCTATATTTTCTTTTTATACGCCTAATTCTTAGATTTAATGTATCTTTAGTTACTTGTAAAACACTATCATAATAAGCACTGGCGTTTTGATACTCATCTG
>CAJWAC010000018.1 GCA_913020555.1 uncultured Polaribacter sp.
CAAATAATAACGCATTAGTATTTCAACCAACGGGTAATGATTTTACACCTGGAACCATTACTTTAAGAACTCAAAACCAAACAGGTGCAACTATAACAGATATTTATCTGTCTTACATTATTTACGTATTAAACAATGAAAATAGATATAACACTCTAAATTTTGAATATAGTATCGATGACGTGACTTACACTCCTGTTGGTAGTTTAGATTTTACTTCAACAGAAACACAAGATGGCTCTCCAAGTTGGATATCAAATAACCGATCTACAAATGTTTCTGGTCTTTCAATTGCAGATGGTGAATATTTTTATTTGCGTTGGGCTAGTGATAATGTTGGAGGTTCTGGAAGTCAAGACGAGTTCGCTATAGATGATATAACACTAAATTTTAATCCCTTTAGTGCATGGACAGGAAATACAGATACAGATTGGGCAACCGCCGGTAACTGGAATAATGGTGTTCCTGCTGCAACCACAGACGTAACCATACCTACTGGTCTTACAAACTACCCTACAGTAACAACAGCCGAAACTGTTAATTCATTAACCATAGCTTCTGGGGCAACTCTAGTTGCTACAAATGCAAGTTTTACTGTAACTAATAACGCAACCTACTCTAGAAATTTAGCAAGTGGTTCTCAATGGTATTTAATGTCTTCTCCTGTAAATGGAGAAAATTATAATAATGATTGGGTTACTGCAAATTCAATACCTTCTAGTTCTCAAGATACAGATAATAGAGGTATTAGTTGGTATGACAACTCATCTTCAGACACTGACTCTGATGGTGCTGCAACAGGTGATAGCGCTACTGGTTATTGGAGGTATATGGCTGCTAATGATGATACTTCTTTTGCAGTTGGAAGAGGATACGGTGTAATTAGATCAGGCTCTGGTGATATTGAATTTATTGGTTCTGGAATATACACTTCAAATCAAAATTTTGCCGTAACTCAGGGTGAAAATAATTTTAATTTAATTGGTAATCCTTTTACTGGTTTTATTACCTTAGGCACATTCTACACAACTAATAGTGCTGTTATAGGTGATACTTTTCACACCTGGAATGGTAGTTCCTACACTGCTAGATTAAATAATATTATAGATTCTGAAAATCAAAATTTTGAGATTGCTCCAGGGCAAGGTTTCTTTGTTGAAGCTTCTTCAGCTGGTAACGTAACTTTTGAAATTTCTGATGTTTCGCATCAAGGAACTGATACGTTTCAAAAAAATAGCGGAAATTTATCTAAAATTAACTTATTCTTATCAGATGGTTCAAATAATAGATCCGCAAAACTATATTACATAGAAGGCACCTCAGTTAATTATGACCCTGGATATGATGGAAAACTTTTTGGAGGGGTTTCTCATTCTTTTGCTTTGTATTCTCATTTGGTTAGTAATGATCAAGGAGAAAAATACCAAGTACAATCTCTACCAAATTCAGGCCACGAAAATATGGTAATCCCAATTGGATTGATCGCAGATGCTGGTAAAGAAATTACATTTACAGCAGAAGCCTTAAATTTACCTAGCGGGTTAAAAGTATTTTTAGAAGATAGATTCACAAATACGTTTACCAGATTAGATGAAGCTAATAGTGCATATACCGTTGCATTAACTGAAAAATTAGATGGCGTTGGGCGTTTTTATTTACATACTAAAGCTAGTGCTCTAAATATTGATGAAGTGCAAATGGAAAATATTAGCATGTATACATCCAATGCTTCAACATTAAGAATAGTTGGTTTACCTCAAGGTAAAGCCAGCATAAAATTATTTAATATTTTAGGAAAACAGGTTTTACAGACTACTTTTACGTCTAATGGTGCTAAAGACATTACTTTACCCAATGTATCTGCAGGCATTTATATTGTGCAGTTAAAAACAGCAACTGGCCAATTGAACCAAAAGATAACTTTAGACTAACTTATACAACTTAAACGTAACGATATTATGAAAAATAATAACAACAACCCTAAAGAAGAAATTACTCGTAAAGAAGCAATAAAAAAGATAGGTAACTACGGTAAATATACCGCTCTAACTGCGTTAGGTACGTATCTAATTTTAAATCCTCAGAAAGCACAAGCCAATTCTGTTCCTACTGATCCTGGAACTGGGTTTTAAACTTAAATTATAATTGCAAAAACGCCTCAAAATATGAGGCGTTTTTTGTTTGTAATCCATTTTACATAAGTACTTTTATTTTATGGAAACAGTGCAAAATAGATACTAAATAAACTCAATTACAAAAGCCTTTAGAATGTGTATTTGTTTGATATCTTTATCCTAGGCTATAAATTGAATCGTCTAATTTTCAAATTATCGGATAAAACAAGATTACTGCTGCCATAAAAGGATTTTAATTGCGCTGAGTAACTTAAAGAAACCTTGTGGTACTTATTTTTCTCTTTTTCTAAAATATTTAGGCTAATACTATCTTAAAACATTACATTTTTTACTTTTTTGTTAGCATATATGCTGTTTTCACAGTAAGTATATGACAATTTGAAATGTTATACAATGCCGAAAATATTTGTTGTTCATGTTAAAATACTTTTTATTTTTACATCACTATTTCAATACAAAAAAGACGATATTCAATCTAAAATTCATCTATGCTTTTTAAAAACCATTTCCCCCTATACCTTGTATGTATTGCATGCCTTATAAGTAACGCTCTTATAGCTCAACATCATTCTCATACCTTAGAAGGTTTGCATCATTGGGAAATTCCAAGTAAAGACCCCGACCGCTTAATGCTTACATTTCATGGAGACCCTGCCACAAATAGAGCCATTACTTGGCGTACTGATACCACTGTAGTAAAAGCAGTAGCTCAAATAGCGGAGGCCACGGTTAATTCAAAATTTGAAAATAGCGCGATAACTTTTAATGCAATAACAGAAGAATTTGATTTAGGTTTATACAAAGGAAATGCCCCGCTTCAAGTACACTATCATAGTGTAATTTTCAATAACCTTAAACCTCATACACTTTATGTTTATCGTGTTGGAGATGGTAAAGAGCATTGGTCGGAATGGATTCAATTTCGTACAGCTAAAACAGGTTATGCGCCTACCGAATTCGTATATTTTGGTGATGCACAAAATGATGTACTTTCTCATTGGTCTCGTGTTATTCGTATGGCATATCAAACAGCACCCAACGCTTCTTTTGTAATCCACGCAGGAGACCTCATAAACCATTCACACACAGACTCCGAATGGGCGGAGTGGTATAAAGCGGGTAGTTTTATCCATAGCCAATGGACTGCCATTCCAGTAGTTGGAAACCATGAGTTTTTTCCCCTTGAAAATGGAACTCCAAGACAACTTTCTATTCAATGGAGACCTCAATTTACACTACCTATTGAAAAAGAGTTACCACCTCAAATTCATGAAACTGTTTACACTGTAGATTATCAAGACATCCGAATTATTGTGTTAAATTCCAATGATCAACTAGAAGAACAAACAAAATACATTGAAGAAAAATTAAAGAATTCAAAGGCAAAATGGAATATAATAACCTGCCATCATTCTGTTTTTTCACCAGCCACAGGAAGAGATTTCCAGTTTGCTAGACAATATTGGAAACCGTTATTTGACAAATACAATGTAGATTTAGTTCTTAATGGCCACGATCATACCTATGCCAGAGGACATGTACCTGTGCGTTCTTCAGATATTGACAATAGTGGAGACATACACACAGTTTATGTAACCTCTGTTAGTGGCCCAAAGCAATATCAATTAGATAGAGAGCAAATGAAAACCTATGCTGCTGATGGCTATCAATCCGACACATCTGCGGAACAAACACAGTTTTATCAAGTTATCAGCGTAAAAGACAATAAGCTAACATATATTGCTTATACCGCTTTAGGAGAAGAATATGACAGAGCGGTTATTGTAAAAGACTTTAAAACTGGCAAAAAGCATTTGAATTAATAGTAAGGTTGGTTGTTATAATCTTATAGTGCAAAACCGAAAAGTGTGCACAAAGTACTGCCGTAGTTTATTGTACTCAATAACTTAATGCAACAAATCTAAATACATAGATTTGTTATCATGGCAATAAAAAAGGTGGAACGACTTACCATATGATACAAATAAAAACACGTCATTTTTTGAGGCGTTTTTTGTTTGTAATACATTTTAAATAAGTACTTTTATTATATGGAATCACTGAATGCGATATATAAAGTTGTAGAAGATAAAACCATTACTTGGTTTAAAAATAGTAATGAATATTTGGTGTTAGAAAATACCACTGCAGACATCCTTAAAAGGTTAAGCAAAGGAATTACAGTAAAAAATATTGCCATTAGTTTGTCTAAAAAGATTAATGTACCATTAGAAAAAGCAGAAGATTTTATTTTACATCTTAAGAAAGAGGTTTACGATCCTAATCAACAAAAAAAGGAACACATTATTAATGATTATAGAGATGTGAAAAAGCCAGAGGTTTATGCCTTTATCAAATTCTATAAAATAAATGATGTTGTTTTTAAAGTTTCCTATTTAAGTGAAAATGAACTATCCTATATTCACCCTAAATTTGCACATTTAGTTATTGATGCCGTGGCAACTTATCAAAACGAATTTGAGGTATTTATACATAACAATTTCATCTTTTTGTTTGTTAATCAAAATTGTATTGGATCTTGGAGTTATAATGATGTGCATTATTTTCAAGGTAAATTTTCTATGGAATTGATTCAGAAAATTCATCAAAAAGAAGAGGATGAATGGCTGGGTGTTTTTCATGCATCTGCCATCAGTAATGGTAAAAAATCAATGTTGTTTTTAGGTGATTCTGGTAACGGAAAAAGTACCTCTTTAGCACTTTTACAAGCCAGTGGCTTTACTTGCTTAGCCGATGATTTTGTGCCTATGGATGCTGAGAAACAAGAAGTTTATAGTTTTCCTGCAGCCATATCAATCAAAAAAAATAGTTTAGAAACACTATTACCCATTTATCCAGAATTAAAAACAAGTGCAGAGTATCATTTTAAAAGATTAAACAAAATTGTGCGTTATTTAAAACCAAATAACACCAACTTTTTTACGCATTTGCCTTGCCATGATTTGGTTTTTATAAAGTATGAAAAAGATAGTCCTCTTATTTGTAAAACAATTGATAAACTGGAAGCATTCTTACAATTGATCCCTGATTCTTGGTTATCGCCTAAAATGGAAAACGCACAAGTATTTCTAGATTGGTTTGGTGGATTAAATTGCTACCAATTAATTTATTCTGAAAACGAAAAAATGATTGCTAAAGTTGCTGAAATTTTTGAAAAAGGCACTATTTAAACCAAAGCTTTCACCTCATCAAAATCTAAGCCACCATAATTACCAGAACTCATTAAAACAGTTGCTGTATTCTTTAAATTTTCGCTAAACAAAAAGTCTTTAAATTCGTTAGGATTTGTATAAATAATCAAGTCATCTCTTTCAAAGGCTTGGGCTATTTGGTTGTGTGTAACTTCCTCTAACTGTTTAATTTTTACGGCATGAGGCGAATAGAATACAACAGCCTTATCCGCTTTATCTAATGCGCCTTTATATTCAGCTAAAAACTCAGCATTTAAACTGGAATAAGTATGTAACTCCAAACATGCCAAAACGGTTCTGTTTGCATATTGTTCTTTAACAGCTTTTGTAGTGGCTGCAACTTTACTTGGGCTGTGTGCAAAATCTTTAAAAATTACGGTTGTATCGTTTTCAGCAATCTTTTCTAAACGTTTACTCGCTCCACTAAAGCTGGCTATTGCTTCGTAAAAATCATCTTCATCAATTCCCATATGCTGGCAAATCCACTTTGCTCCTGCCAGATTCTGTAAATTGTGCTTTCCAAAAATTTCTAAGGGTAAATCTCCTTCTGTAGTTTCTAAATAAGTCGTGCCATTATCAATAAAATAACTCGGGGTTTCGTAAGGATATTTTTTTATATGATTTTCCGAAGACTCAACAACATCCTTTACATTTTCATCTTCTACATTATATACCATACTTCCTCCATTAATCATAGAATCTGTAAAAATCTGAAACTGTGCTTTGTAATTTTCGAAAGTTGGAAAAACATTGATATGATCCCAAGCAATGCCACTCAACAAAGCAATATTTGGTTTGTATAAATGAAATTTAGGACGCATATCTATAGGTGAACTCAAATATTCATCACCTTCTAAAACCATAAAATCGTTATCATTGGTAAGGTGCACCATTGTTTCAAAACCATCTAGCTGCGCACCAACCATGTAATCTACTTCTCTATCGTGGTAATTTAATACATGCAAAATCATAGAAGTTATGGTTGTTTTACCGTGAGAACCTCCAATTACCACTCTTGTTTTATTTTTACATTGTTCATATAAAAACTCTGGATATGAATATATTTTTAAACCCAATTCTTGTGCTTTCAACAATTCGGGATTGTCCTTTTTTGCATGCATGCCTAAAATAATCACATCTAAATCTGATGAAATCTTTTCTGGAAACCAACCAAATTCTGCTGGCAACAAACCATATTTTGCTAAACGAGATTTAGACGGATCGTGAATGGTATCGTCACTACCAAAAACTTGGTATCCTTTTTGGTGTAAAGCTATTGCCAAATTGTGCATGGCACTTCCCCCAATGGCTATAAAATGTATATTCATCAACAAAAATTTAAAAAGTAAAAATACAAAAGCTTGTTACAATATTGATTATATTTAAACAAAACTCAACTAAAAATAGTGTTAACGTACTAAAAAGTGCTGTTCGCTAATTTTAGATTGTTTTTAGTCTCGATTTGAACCTTCTTTGTATTCTTAAATCTATGGATTATGAAAAAATTTGCACCTTTATTTGTTATCATACTATCTTCTTTTACTATAAACGCTCAAAGTGATTTTGATATGCTTTGGAACAAAGTTGAAAAACTAGAAGTCCAAAATTTACCAAAATCTGCCTTAACAATTGTGCATGCAATTTATGAAAAAGGCGAGCAGGAGGAAAATGCTGCTCAAGTTATAAAATCATTATTTTACCAAAGTAAATTCAGCTTAATTCTAGAGGAGAATGCACAACTAAAAGTTATCAATAATTTCAAGAAACAAATTGCCAATCAGGAATCACCCTCAAAAAATATAATGCAAAATGTATTGGCAAATTTATACTGGCAATATTTTAATCAAAATAGATACAAATTTTACAACAGAACAAAAACTGCCACAAAAGTAAATCCTGAAGATTTTAGGACTTGGGATTTAGAAACTCTTTTTAACGAAATTCATGTGTATTTTAAAGCATCTTTAGAAAATGAAGACAAACTAAAAAATACAAATATTAAAGAGTTCTCAGACATTTTAGTTCTGCAAAAAGAAACCAAAACATACAGCCCCACTTTGTATGATTTTTTAGCCAATAATGCTTTACAATTTTATAAATCTTCAGAAACATTAATAACAAGACCTGCGTATAAATTTACAATTAATGAAACTGCTTATCTAAGCGATTTTAATACTTTTTTAGCCTTAGAAATCACATCTAAAGACAGTTTGTCTTTGCAGTTAAATGCTTTAAAAATTTATCAGAAATTAATAAAACACCATATTCAAAAAGATCATAAAGATGCTTTAGCTCATGTAGATATAGCTCGACTGGAGTTTGTGAAATCTAAGGCCACTTTTGATGACAAAAATGATATTCTTTTAAATACTTTAAAGTCATCAGAAAAAAAATTAAAAACACACAAAGCAAGCGGTTTATATGCTTTTGAAATTGCCAAGAATTATAAGAATGCATCTAAAAACAAAGCAGCACAAACTATTTGTAATACTGTTATTCAGAAGTTTTCAAAGAGTCTTGGTGCGCAAAAATGTACCATTCTAAAAGCCCAAATTGAGCAAAAAACATTGGCTATAACAGCTGAAAAGTATATTCCTAATGATAAAAACTCGAGAATATTAGTAACCTATAAAAATGTTGAAAGTCTATTTTTTGCTGCATATAAAGTCAATCAAAAACAGGTAAAGAATTTCAATAAAATAGCTGATTTTAAAGATAAAAAAGCCTTCATAAAGACTTTAAAAATTAGCAAATCTTGGAAACATCAATTGAGAAATGAAGGTGATTATTTACAACATAAAACAGAAGTAATTGTACCGAAATTTGAAAACGGAATGTATTTAATGTTAGCTTCAGAAACAGAAGATTTACATGAGCAATCTATTTATGGTACAACCACTTTTCAAGTTACCAATTTAACTCTTGTAGAAAACACTTTTAATGACAAGTATAATTACCAAATAGTAGATAGAAATACCGGAAAACCAATCCAAAATGCAGAAATCCAATTGCAAAGTAATGGCAAATACAAAGATGACTATATCCATAAAAAACTTATTACAAATAAAAATGGATTTGCTTCATTTAAAAGTAAAAACAGATTTAGAAATGTAAATATTACGGCAAAAACCAAAAACGATTTTGCCGATTTTGGTAATCATTACTTATATGATTATAGTAAAAGAAATTATAGAGATGATCGAGATGAAGACATCATCATTAAACCATTTATTTTTACGGATAGAAGTATTTACAGACCAGGTCAAATTATCTATTTTAAAGCAATTGTTATTAAAAAACAAGGAGATACATCCGAGGTTTTAAAAGATGAATACATTTCGGTAACCTTGGTAGATGTAAATAATCAAGATGTAAAAGAACTGGATTTAAAATTGAATGAATTTGGTTCTGTTGCAGGGCAATTTATCATCCCAAATAATGGTTTAACAGGGCAATATTCCATTGAAATTGATGAAACTTATAAAGATCACAAAAATACATTTTATGATAAAAATGATTTTGATTTCGATTATAACAGTTCAAAAACGATACAAGTAGAAGAATACAAAAGACCCAAATTTGAAACAAAAATCAAAAATATTACAGATACGTATAGAATTAATGACTCTGTACATGTAAACGGTTTTGCAAAAGCATTTTCAGGCGCAAATATTACAGATGCAAAAGTAGTCTATAGGGTTCGTAGAAAAGTACAATACCCAAGTTGGTATTTTTGGAGAAGACCAACGTTTACCTCAAGTTCGCAAGAAATTACTCAAGGTGAAACCATTACCAATGAAAAAGGAGAATTCAGAATTGTTTTTAAAGCAATGCCCGATGAAACCATAGATACCTCTAATTTACCCATTTTTAATTATGAAATTACTGCAGATGTTACAGATATTAATGGGGAAACGCGTTCTGCAACCTCTATTGTAAAAGTGGGTTACCATAGCTTAATTGCCACTATTACTGTGGATGATAACATTGATAAAAATTTAAAAGAACATAAGATTACCATTCATACCAATAACCTGAATGATGAATTTGTTTCGGCAAAAGGAATACTAAAAGTATACAAATTACAAGCCCCAAAAAATCCATTAAGAAAGAGACCTTGGGATGCGCCAGACTTTCAAGATATTTCAGAAAAAGAGTTCAGAAAGTTATTTCCTAATGATTCTTACACAAATGAAGAAACTAATGAAAAGAACTGGAAAAAAGGTAATCTTATTTTCAGTGAAAATTTCGATACCGCCAATTCAAAAGAAATTAATTTAAAAAACACCAGCAATTGGATTTCAGGAAAATACCTCATCACCTTAGAAAGTAAAGATAAATTTGGGCAAGCAGTAAAAGATGAAAAAAGAGTAACGCTTTTCTCTTCAAAAGAAAAAAAGGTTGCAGATAGTAAATTGTTTAGCATTCAAACAGATAAACCATTTTACAAGATAAATGATGCCGTAAAATTACAAATTGGTTCTGCTTCCAATAATATTTCTGTAACCATTCAAGTTGAAAAGAACCATAAAATTGTGGACACTCGAATTATCAAATTAAAAAATGAGACAAAAACAATTGAAATACCAATTACTAAAAAAGATCTTGGTGGTTTTGCTATTAAATATCATTTTGTGAACTATAATGCTTTTAAAAGTGGAAGTTTATTCATAAATGTTCCTTTTGAGACAGAAAATAATATTGAAATTACCACAAATGTTTTTAGAGACAAGTTACAGCCTGGTGCTCAAGAAACATGGAGTTTTACCATTAAAAATGATAAAAATGATGTAATTACATCAGAATTATTAGCCTCAATGTATGATGCTTCTTTAGATGAATTTAAATCACATTCTTGGAATTTTAACCCAATTACTCACAAAAGAAATTACAATTCTTATCAAAAAAGCAATGCTTACAATAGTTTTGGAAATGTTAATTTTAAAGTAAGGAACAATCAAAAAAACTACTATAATTATCCGAGATTTTACAATAATGCTTACAATTGGTTTGGTTTTAGTTTCATAAACAACAGATGGAAAAATCAACAATATGTAAATAATATCAGACAGAAAATTAATAGTACACGTAAAGTTTTTGATGGCACAATAACCGGAACTATTAGTGATGCATCTGGAGTTTTACCTGGAGTTTCAATCGCTATTAAAGGCACAACTTTTGGAACAGAATCTGATTTTGATGGCAACTATACACTAAAAATTAAAAAAGGTGACATTCTTGTTTTTAGCTATTTAGGATACTACAACACGGAGTATCTAATTGATAATCAAACAAATTTAAATATTGAGTTAAAGGAAGACGCCAATACATTAGACGAAGTTGTAGTTGTTGGTTATGGTATTTCTAAAGACGAATCTTTTGCAAATGCTGAAAAAACACTTAGAGAAAAAGTTGCTGGTATTGCAATAAGAAATGCTGATGGATTTTTAAATAATAACACTATAAGAATTAGAGGTAATACAACTATTTCTGGCAATAAAAACCTATTGTATATTATAGATGGTGTTCCTTTTGATACCTTAAATTTAGATACCAATGAAATTATTGAAATGTCTGTTCTCAAAGACGAATCTGCAATTGCTATTTATGGTGCTAAAGGCGCAAATGGAGTTGTAATTATTACTACAAAAGCTGGTCAGGAAAAATTAGATAAAGAGCTTTCTAAAGTAAAAACACGTAAAAACTTTAAAGAAACTGCTTTCTTTTATCCACAGTTACAAACTGATAAAACAGGAAAAGTAAGTTTCAGTTTTACAATGCCAGAAGCTTTAACTAGATGGAAACTGCAATTATTAGCACACACCAAAGATTTAAAATCGGCATCAAAAACTTTACAAATTGTTACTCAAAAAGAATTGATGGTTGTGCCAAATGCACCGCGTTTTTTAAGAGAAAAAGATACTATTACCTTATCTGCAAAAATTACTAATTTAACCAATAACCGCCTTTCTGGTATTGCAAAATTAATTCTGACAGACGCCATTTCAGGCAAAGAAATAAATGAGGAACTACAAAATTTAGATACCAACAAAAGTTTTAATGTGGATAAAGATGGAAACACAAACGTTTCTTGGAATTTATCAATTCCTAAAAATATACAAGTTGTGGAGTACAAAATTGTGGCAAAAGCAGGTGCTTTTTCTGATGGTGAACAAAATGTTTTGCCTGTGTTAACCAATAGAATATTAGTTACAGAAACATTACCAATGTTTGTACGTTCCAATCAAACAAAAACGTTTACTCTTGATAAATTGAAAAATACTGCATCAAAAGATATTGATGGGTCATCTTCAACTTTAAAAAATCATAAGTTAACTTTAGAAGTCACTTCTAATCCTGTTTGGTATGCCATTCAAGCTTTGCCTTATTTAATGGAATATCCTTACGAATGTGCAGAACAAACATTCTCTAAATATTATGCAAATACGCTAGCAAGTTTTGTAGCAAATTCGAATCCTAAAATCGAGAAAGTTTTTAATACTTGGAGAAATTCAGATGCCTTATTATCAAATCTAGAGAAAAATCAAGAATTAAAATCGATGATTATTCAAGAAACCCCTTGGCTAAGAGATGCACAAAGTGAAACGGAACAAAAGAAAAGAATTGCGCTGTTATTTGATATAAATATGATGAAAAACGAGCAAACAAAAGCCATTGATAAACTAAAAGATATGCAACTATATTCTGGAGGATTTTCTTGGTTTAAAGGAAGTAGATATGCCAATAATTTTATTACGCAATACATAGCCACTGGTTTTGGACACTTGCAAAAACTAGGAGCTTCAGATTTTGACAAATCAACTAAAAAAATGATTGAAAAAGCAGTTCATTTTTTAGATAAAGAGCTGGTAGAAAACTATAATAAACTCTTGCAAAATGCTGATAAAATCAAAAAGAAAGCCAAAAATAAAAATAACGGAGAAAAAGCATATTTGGAGTATTTATCAAAAAATAATTTGAATTATTTTACCATTCAATACTTATACATGCGCAGTTTTTATAAGGATATTTCTATGGATAATGATTTAAAAAGTGCCGTAAACTATTATCAAAGTCAAACGGAAAAGTACTGGGACAATTTCAATTTATATGCAAAAGGACAAATTGCTTTATCTCTTTTTAGGAGTGATAAAAAAGAAACTACAAATCATATATTAAAATCACTAAAGGAGAATTCTACCACATCAGAGGAATTGGGAATGTATTGGAAGAGCAATACTACTGGATATTACTATTATGATGCTCCTATTGAAACACAAGCTTTGATGATTGAAGCTTTTACTGAAATTGAGAATAATGCTGAAACGAGAGATCAATTAAAAATATGGTTGCTAAAAAATAAGCAAACCAATAGTTGGGAAACTACAAAAGCTACATCTGAAGCTGTTTATGCTTTATTACTGAATGAATCTAATTGGATTTCAAGCTCAGAAATGGTTGCTGTTAAAGTAGGAAATCAAGCATTAAAACCATTAGAAATGCCAGAAATGAAGGTAGAAGCTGGAACTGGTTATTTTAAAAAATCTTGGAATACTTACGAAATAAAACCAGAAATGGCGAATATTACCATTAGTAAAAAAGAAAAAGGAGTTGCTTGGGGTGGTTTATATTGGCAATATTTTGAAGATTTAGATAAAATTACTTCTGCAAAATCTCCTCTAAAACTGAATAAAAAACTCTTTAAGAAAGTAAATTCAGAAAAAGGAAAAGAATTGCAAGAAATCACTAAAGAAACACCTTTAAAAGTTGGAGATTTAATGACAGTTAGAATAGAGTTAAGGGCTGATAGAAATATGGAATTCATACATTTAAAAGATATGAGAGCTTCTGGAGTTGAGCCTATAAATGTTATTTCTAAATACAAATGGCAAGATAATTTAGGCTATTATGAAAGCACTAAAGATGCTGCAACCAATTTCTTTTTTGACAAAATATCAAAAGGGGCATATGTTTTTGAGTATGATGTAAGAAT
Organism: uncultured Polaribacter sp.; assembly: GCA_913020555.1. GTDB lineage: Bacteria > Bacteroidota > Bacteroidia > Flavobacteriales > Flavobacteriaceae > Polaribacter. The sequence continues at coordinate 13,341 of CAJWAC010000018.1, forward strand.
CAATAATGCTGGAAACTTCAGCAACGGAATTGCAACAATACAATCTATGTATGCACCAGAGTTTAGCAGTCATTCAGAAGGAATCCGAATTAAAGTTGATTAGAGTTTAGCAGAATTTCACTTTGAATTAATCGTTATCAAACTAAATTATTGCATTTCTTTTAAATAATATTATTTGTCTTTTTTTGATTGGTCATATAATAACAATTTAAATCAAGTTTGTAATACCAGACTCAGAGCTTACAACTTTAATTTCCATAAATATAAAAGAAGAAAACGGCAATACAATTCGCTTAAGTGTTCATGAAGGAAATGGCTCAACCTGAGAAATATTTATGTCATAAAATATTAGGAAGAAAGAATCGATTAGAAAAGGATTTTGGCCTAGCTAACGATTTCACAAATATTATAGTAACTAGTTCATATCAATGGGGTTGGAATTTAGAAAATAGTTTTAATTATTATGTTGTTTTCGATGCTATTATTGTTTTTGCGAATAAAAATTTGATTATATGAAGCCGGCGTTTTTGGTATTAAATATAATTTTAATAAGCCCGTTTCACTTTTTGTTGATTATTGACTGGAAATTAGAATAGCTGGAGACTTAAATGAAGTAAATTCTAATTATATTTTAATAGTATGGAAGCCATTTTGATGCCTATTGTTTTTTTATTTAATTTAAAAAACTTCAAGTCAAAACCTAAATTTTCGTTAAATGCCATTTGTCTAACCTCTAAGTGACTTAATCTATATAAAACTATTAAGTTGGCTAATAGCCACAAAAAAAGATTCATTTATAAAGTAAATTTAAGAATGAATTAGAATTCTTTTCTTCCCAAATTATTCAAAGATAATATTAGAAAAGAAATTAATTTGTGTTTAATCACCTTAAAATTTATGTATTTATGAAGTTCTCTATACTTTTTCAGTTTGCCATTTTAAATCTAATAGCTTTTAATTTACATGCACAACTTCAAGAAGAAAATCCATATGAGCAAACAAATGACTCTTTTATTTTAAATAGTTATGTCAACGACGAATCTAATTATGTTGGTGCATTTAACTTCGAGACCGGTACAAAGGAGATTTTAAGTGAAAAATCAATCCCTCAAAATGAAGCCTCCCAAAACAAAAATTTTGCGAATAATTACGAAACAGAAAATAACGCATCAAGAGTTAATAGTTGTAACAGTGCAGATAACACTACATCCACTTCTGCAATTACTGAAAACGAAACAAAGAATTTAACAAATTCTTCAGAGATTCCACCATCCGCAACAACTACAATAAATGTCAGCACAATAGACTTTATTCCTCAAGTTGCAAGGGTAGTTAAAAACGGTGAAGTATTGAAAATAATTGGCAATGGTATATATTATGGAACTATCACTGTTAGAAACAAAGGACACATTATTGTTTGTGGCTCAACTTCAATTTATGGCTCTGTAACAATAAATAATGGAGGTAATTATTGGAAAACAAATACTACTGGTTTTACAGGTGCATTGTATAATAATGGAACAACTCACATAGGCCCTTCTAGCTGCGGTTCAGATGGTTCTTGGAGTATTGTTTCGGGAGGAGGTTCTATTACCGGCGATGTGTACACTCCAGCCGATGTAAGTTTAGACACTTCCGTAACAATTAGGTATACAATTCCTACAGATGGTTCATGTGCTTCAACTTCTGATGATGTTACATTTTTAGTTACATCAGACGTTAGCCCTTGCTCAGATGGAGCAATAGTTGGAACACCCACTTTAAATGATACAGATGGAGATGGAATAAATAATATATGTGATTTAGATGATGATAATGATGGTATTTTAGACGAAGATGAAGCCTGTGCCAACTCCGTTTCTGGTTTTCCAAATGCAGAAAAAGGGTATTTATTTCAGGGAAATCCTACAACGGTAATTTTAGTAGATATTCTAGATGGTACTTCGGAAGCAACGCAAACATTAGATTACTACATTAATGGGGTTGCCGTAAATGAGGATGACGGTTATTTTTGGGCAATTCATAAAAATGTAAATAAGGTAGTTTTAATAGATCCATATTCTTTCAATATAGTTGAAACCATTGATATTGATGATACAGCTGTGTCAGGAGCCTATGATCCGATTAAAAAACAATATGTAACTGTTACAAAAACGCTCGTCCAAGTTTTTGATGGAAATCCAAATTCACCTACTTACAAAACACAAGTAGCTTCATTTGCTGGAATGGGAAAAAATGTAATTGATTTAGGTTATAACACTTCTGATGGTGCCTTGTATGGTATCCCTAGTGGTACTAACGATCTTTATAAAGTAGACACCACAAATGAAACTGTTACTCTTGTTGGTGATATTGCAAACTTACCAAACGGAAGTTATGGTGCTATTTACACCACATTAGATGGTAATTTTTATATGAGTAATAATAGTTCTGGAGTCATTTACAAAATGGAACTAAGAAATGGATTATCTGCTACTTTCTTTTCTAATGGACCTGCTTCAGGTACAAATGATGGCGCAAAAGTTTTGAGTGTAGATTTATCAGGAAATCAAGTTTGCTTGGATACTGATGACGATGGTACGCCCAATTCGCAAGATTTAGATTCAGATGCAGATGGTTACTACGATGTAATAGAGGCTGGTGGTGTTGATGATGATGGTGATGGAATGTTAGATGGCACAGGGGTTGATGCTGATGGGATAGTAACAGGTGGTACTGGTGGCTATTCCGGAGGTAGTGGTGGTACTGAAGCACAAGCACACAGAATGAATGTAGATACGCCACCTTCAGATCAAACTGTAGGCTTTGGTGATTCCGCATCTTTTACCGTTGTAGCCTCAGCCGACCAAGCAACTAATTATTTAGATGGTGTACCTGTGTATGACACACCTGGAAATGCAACTAATAGAATTGTTTACCAATGGTATTTAGGAGACCCTGATAATGGGGGAACAGCACTAACAAATTCTGCCATTTATTCAAATGTAGATACGGCAACATTAACTATAAATACTCCGGACGGTTTATACGGAAATGTTTATTACATTAAGCTTACACATTTAGATATTAGCATATTAGAAGAAACAGCAAGTGCAACTTTAATTGCTGATCCTTGTGATGCAGTTGCTTCTGGAAATCCTGATGCTGATAGCGATGGTGTCTCAGATAGTTGTGATTTAGATAATGATAATGACGGGATATTAGATACTAATGAACAAACAAACGGTGCAAACACAGATACAGATGGAGACGGAATTATAGATTCGTTGGATAATGATGCTGATAACGATGGTTGTTTAGATGTAAAAGAATCCGGAGGAATTGATGCAAATGGTGATGGTATTTTAGACGGAACTGGGATTGATAATTCTAATGGACAAGTTACAGGAGGTTCTGGAGGTTATAACGGCGTAACTGGAAATGAAATCATAGCACAAAAAGTAGAAATTACTACTGCCCCATCAAATATAAGCGTCAGTGAAGATGCAACAGCTTCCTTTATGGTTTCTGCAACTTCATCCACAGCAACCTCTTACAACAGTGGAACTCCTGTTTATGGAAGTGTTGATAATGATAGCGCTAATATTACCTATCAATGGTATGAGGGAGATCCTGATAATGGTGGCCAAGCTATTATTGATCAAGGTATTTACGCTGGAGCAAACACAGCTGCTCTAGAAATTGAAATTGTAAGCAATTTAGATAATACAGATTATTATGTTGTTATTGGTAATGCGAACTCTTGTGTTAGCGATGTAGCCTCTGCAACGCTAACTGTTAACGCTGCTGCTCCAAACACAACAACATTAATTATTAGTCAATATATAGAATCAGATTCTGGAAATTCTCCAAATGGAATAGAAATTTTTAATCCATCTACTGGTGCATTTAATTTTACAAATAACAACGTTTATGTAAATGTTGGTGGCCCGGGTAATTTTGTAAATGAATTGGTCATTAATTCTGGATCTTTAGCAGGTGGCGAGGTAATGGTTATCGGATCATCGGAATTAGGAGATTATTTAAATCAAAATGACTTATCTGATGTTACCTTTATTCAACATAATTTCACCTTTGATGGAGATGATGCCATAATGTTATCGGATACTGCTACTTATGGTGGAACTATTATTGACATGTTTGGAGAAATAACTGCAACAGATCCCGGAGATGCTTGGTCTGGCAGTGGTGTAGAAACTAGAAACTGCAATTTAAGTATTAAAGATTACGATAATGACGATCAGTTTTTTAGCTCAGGAACTAATTCAGGTTGGTCTGACCCAAGTTCTAGGTTTGTACAAACAAATGCTAATCCGTCTGGTGCAAGAGGTCTTGAAGGGTGTGGAGAAGCACCGGTTAGAAACAGGTGGATTGGAAACCAAAATGATGATTTTCATGACGGCAACAACTGGAGAGATAATAGAAGAAACCTGTATTGTGATAACCTAGTTATTCCTAATTCAGGAGTTACAGATTATCCAATTTCATATAGTCCGGTAGTTGTAAGATCAATAAAGTTAGAGTCTGGTGCGCAATTTAAACCGAATGCGAGTTGTTCTGCAAAAATAAAATACGAAAGTGAATTTTCTACCACAAATTGGTATTTGATTGGCTCTCCTCTTTCTGGTAACACCTTTGATGATGACTTTATTAGCACTAATAATGTTCCAACTGCAGGAACTGATAGAGCTTTTGCAAAATATGATACGCCAAATGACAGTTGGGATTATTTGCAAATTGGAGCATCTTTTCCGTCTGAACCAGGTGTAGGGTATTCTATAAAAAGAGATGTAACGGATGGACCACTTACATTTAGAGGATCATTAATTACAGACGATGTTATATGTGCTGTTCAAAAAACAGGATGTGGGTATAATCTTATTTCCAATCCTTTCACATCCAATATTAGCTCTAAACAGCTTTTACAACAAAATAGTTCAAATTTAATGATGCAAGCGGTTTGGCTTTGGAATCAAGAAGAAGATAACTACGAAGTTTATGTGGCCGCAGACGATTTTATAATTGCGCCTACTCAAGGGTTTTTGGTAAAAGCAAAAAACAATGCAGATATCACCATCAGTAAAGATATTAGATGTACAGACTGTTCTGGAACATTTCAGAAAACTGCAAAATCTGAAATTCACTTAAAAATGACTGATGGTAATAAAAATAGAATCGCAAAAATCTATTACAATCAAGAGGCTACAATTGGTTTTGATAATGGTTTAGATGGTAGAACATATCACGGAAATGCCAATCCTTTAGATATATACACGCATTTATTAGAAAACTCATCTATTGGAGGATTAAGTACGGATGCTATGAAGTTTCAAGTACAATCTTTACCAAATTCAGAGTATGAAGAAATGGTAATCCCTATTGGTATTACTGCAGGAACTGGTAAACAAATTTCTATAAATGCAGAAATTAATAATCTACCAACAAATATTAGAGTTTATTTAGAAGATAGAGAGAACAATACTTTTACAGACCTAGGCTTAGAAAGTTTCAACACCACTATAAGTAATGCTTTAAATGGTTTTGGACGTTTCTACTTGCACACTACAACTGAAAGTGCATTGAGCACTGATGATATTATCGTAGTAAACCCAGAAAATATAAATATTTACACAACTCCAGATAATATTCTGACCATTACAGGTCTCAATGAAAACGCTGCTATAAAATTATATTCTATTCAAGGAAAACAAGTTTTAAATACCAACATAGAATCTACAGGATATAGCACAGTGGTTTTACCTAAACTATCCAAAGGAATTTACATTGTAAGTTTAGATAATAAAACCAAACATATTTCTAAAAAAGTAATCATCAACTAGAAAAATTAGTAGCACTAATAAGAAGAAAACATTATGACAAAATATTCAGATCAAACCCCAGAAAGCATCACAAGAAAAGAAGCTCTAAAAAAATTAGGGAAGTATGGAAAATATGCTGCTCTTTCAGCACTTGGTACTTACATGATTTTAAGTCCTAAAAAAGCACAAGCCTTTAGCGGTGGCCCTGCAAATCCAGGTGACGCTTGGGGAGGATAAAAATTAATTATATTATTTTTTCTAAAAATGATTAACTCTTTTAGATAATTCATTTATAAATGATTGGTGTTTAAATTCACTTTTATGTTTTCTTCTATCTGTATCGAAGAAAACATAAGAGTGAATTTAGTGTAAATAAAACTTTTTGACTAATTATTTTAATTGTTTAATACCAGTTATCTAACCCCAAAGTATTTTAATCTAAAGAAAACAATTTATCCAACTAATAGAATATGAGATATAATCAATTTTGAATTAACTGTAAGACTAAGCTATTCTCAGTAATTCATTTATTTTATGAAAATTTTAATATTATTTATATTTTTATTTACTCCATTCACTGTCAGTTCTCAATCTATTTTAATTACCATTGCTGAAACTCCTGGACAGCAATCAACTACAATGACAGGGGTTGATGTATTTGATTTTGATGATTTAAATATTGGCCATCATACCAATATTGTTTGGGATGACATTGGTGTATTTGACGAACTTCTTATCCATGAAGGATACTTTGGATTTGGGGCATATGATCCTTCCGATGGGTTGAATTCTCGCTTTAATTGGAACGGATGGCAGGGATACTCTGGTAATGATCCGCTTGTGTCTGCGACAACTTTGAATCTTAATGATAAAAGTGCTTATTTCGGAATATATTGGTCTGCAGGGGATGGCGATGATATTATACGTTTTTATGATGAAGATGTACTAGTTGCTGAATTTAGTACCAGTACCATTATTCAAAGTGCTAGTTTGACATCAGAATATTATGGAGATCCTAATCATAGCAACCAATGGAACCCTTATTTAAATTATAACCATACTGAGCCTTATGTTTTTATTAATTTTTATGGTGATGAAAATTCAAAGTGGGATAAAATAGTCTTAACACAAACCCATGATTTGGGAAGCGGTTTTGAGACTGACAACATTAGTACAAGAGTTACTCCAGTTCATTCAAGCACTGATGATATATCTGCGGTTGGTAACGCTATAGCTGAAGTAACAGGAACAACTACAACAATAGTTTCTAATGAAACCATGACTTGGGATTTTGGCTCTTCAGGTAACCCTCAGTCAGCTAACCAGCAATCTGCCGAGATAACGAGTACAATCACTGATACTGTTGGTTCAAGCTATGTTGTATCTGGTTCAGGTAGTTCTGCAAACACAAATTCCTGGAATGAAGGTGAAGTAGCCCGCTTTGCTATTGACATTGACGGGGTTACTAGATATCTAACTGTTGATGCAGAAGATTTAGGAGGACTAGCACCAAATGAAGATACTCTTATGGTAGTTCAAACAGTGAATAGTCAAGGAATGGAAGATACCGGGACTTTGTCGATATATTTTAGACCCGAAACAGGAGCTAATGGTTTTAGTTCAAACATAACTTTAAACTTTTGGGAAGATGAAGCTGCATCCATTCCCTTAAGTCCAAATCTGTTATTAACTATATTAGATCTTGATCATAATCAGAAAGTTGAAATATCTAATGATTCCTATAGTTCTTATTACACTTATACCAACACATCAAATCAGACAACTAGAATATCTACCAACATAAATGAAAGTTTTACTGAATTTCAAGGTCAGGGTAACTCAACTCATGATAACCCTCGTAATGCAGTATCTGTTAAAACAAACTCACAAAATATTCAATTGAAATTCAGTCATTCATCTGTATATCTTGCAATGATAGAATTTCGTAGTCCATCTTCAGTATTAAGTGAGGATGCCAATCCAGATAGTGATGGTGATGGTATTGGCGATAGTACAGAGGGTACTATGGATTCGGATGGAGACGGTGTTGCAGATTATTTGGATATTGATTCTGATAATGATGGTATTAAAGATGCTCTCGAAGGGATATCTGATATAGATTTTGATGGTAATCCTAACTATTTAGACATCGATTCTGATAATGATGGGTGTTATGATGTTACTGAATCCGGAGGAATTGATGCAAATGGTGATGGTGTTTTAGACGGAACTGGGATTGATAATTCTAATGGACAAGTTACAGGAGGTTCTGGAGGTTATAACGGCGTAACTGGAAATGAAATCATAGCACAAAAAGTAGAAATTACTACTGCCCCATCAAATATAAGCGTCAGTGAAGATGCAACAGCTTCCTTTATGGTTTCTGCAACTTCATCCACAGCAACCTCTTACAACAGTGGAACTCCTGTTTATGGAAGTGTTGATAATGATAGCGCTAATATTACCTATCAATGGTATGAGGGAGATCCTGATAATGGTGGCCAAGCTATTATTGATCAAGGTATTTACGCTGGAGCAAACACAGCTGCTCTAGAAATTGAAATTGTAAGCAATTTAGATAATACAGATTATTATGTTGTTATTGGTAATGCGAACTCTTGTGTTAGCGATGTAGCCTCTGCAACGCTAACTGTTAACGCTGCTGCTCCAAACACAACAACATTAATTATTAGTCAATATATAGAATCAGATTCTGGAAATTCTCCAAATGGAATAGAAATTTTTAATCCATCTACTGGTGCATTTAATTTTACAAATAACAACGTTTATGTAAATGTTGGTGGCCCGGGTAATTTTGTAAATGAATTGGTCATTAATTCTGGATCTTTAGCAGGTGGCGAGGTAATGGTTATCGGATCATCGGAATTAGGAGATTATTTAAATCAAAATGACTTATCTGATGTTACCTTTATTCAACATAATTTCACCTTTGATGGAGATGATGCCATAATGTTATCGGATACTGCTACTTATGGTGGAACTATTATTGACATGTTTGGAGAAATAACTGCAACAGATCCCGGAGATGCTTGGTCTGGCAGTGGTGTAGAAACTAGAAACTGCAATTTAAGTATTAAAGATTACGATAATGACGATCAGTTTTTTAGCTCAGGAACTAATTCAGGTTGGTCTGACCCAAGTTCTAGGTTTGTACAAACAAATGCTAATCCGTCTGGTGCAAGAGGTCTTGAAGGGTGTGGAGAAGCACCGGTTAGAAACAGGTGGATTGGAAACCAAAATGATGATTTTCATGACGGCAACAACTGGAGAGATAATAGAAGAAACCTGTATTGTGATAACCTAGTTATTCCTAATTCAGGAGTTACAGATTATCCAATTTCATATAGTCCGGTAGTTGTAAGATCAATAAAGTTAGAGTCTGGTGCGCAATTTAAACCGAATGCGAGTTGTTCTGCAAAAATAAAATACGAAAGTGAATTTTCTACCACAAATTGGTATTTGATTGGCTCTCCTCTTTCTGGTAACACCTTTGATGATGACTTTATTAGCACTAATAATGTTCCAACTGCAGGAACTGATAGAGCTTTTGCAAAATATGATACGCCAAATGACAGTTGGGATTATTTGCAAATTGGAGCATCTTTTCCGTCTGAACCAGGTGTAGGGTATTCTATAAAAAGAGATGTAACGGATGGACCACTTACATTTAGAGGATCATTAATTACAGACGATGTTATATGTGCTGTTCAAAAAACAGGATGTGGGTATAATCTTATTTCCAATCCTTTCACATCCAATATTAGCTCTAAACAGCTTTTACAACAAAATAGTTCAAATTTAATGATGCAAGCGGTTTGGCTTTGGAATCAAGAAGAAGATAACTACGAAGTTTATGTGGCCGCAGACGATTTTATAATTGCGCCTACTCAAGGGTTTTTGGTAAAAGCAAAAAACAATGCAGATATCACCATCAGTAAAGATATTAGATGTACAGACTGTTCTGGAACATTTCAGAAAACTGCAAAATCTGAAATTCACTTAAAAATGACTGATGGTAATAAAAATAGAATCGCAAAAATCTATTACAATCAAGAGGCTACAATTGGTTTTGATAATGGTTTAGATGGTAGAACATATCACGGAAATGCCAATCCTTTAGATATATACACGCATTTATTAGAAAACTCATCTATTGGAGGATTAAGTACGGATGCTATGAAGTTTCAAGTACAATCTTTACCAAATTCAGAGTATGAAGAAATGGTAATCCCTATTGGTATTACTGCAGGAACTGGTAAACAAATTTCTATAAATGCAGAAATTAATAATCTACCAACAAATATTAGAGTTTATTTAGAAGATAGAGAGAACAATACTTTTACAGACCTAGGCTTAGAAAGTTTCAACACCACTATAAGTAATGCTTTAAATGGTTTTGGACGTTTCTACTTGCACACTACAACTGAAAGTGCATTGAGCACTGATGATATTATCGTAGTAAACCCAGAAAATATAAATATTTACACAACTCCAGATAATATTCTGACCATTACAGGTCTCAATGAAAACGCTGCTATAAAATTATATTCTATTCAAGGAAAACAAGTTTTAAATACCAACATAGAATCTACAGGATATAGCACAGTGGTTTTACCTAAACTATCCAAAGGAATTTACATTGTAAGTTTAGATAATAAAACCAAACATATTTCTAAAAAAGTAATCATCAACTAGAAAAATTAGTAGCACTAATAAGAAGAAAACATTATGACAAAATATTCAGATCAAACCCCAGAAAGCATCACAAGAAAAGAAGCTCTAAAAAAATTAGGGAAGTATGGAAAATATGCTGCTCTTTCAGCACTTGGTACTTACATGATTTTAAGTCCTAAAAAAGCACAAGCCTTTAGCGGTGGCCCTGCAAATCCAGGTGACGCTTGGGGAGGATAAAAATTAATTATATTATTTTTTCTAAAAATGATTAACTCTTTTAGATAATTCATTTATAAATGAGTAAATTTGAGTAGATGTCTTTGCTAAAGTCATGTACTCAAATTTAATTATTAGAATAAGTTATTGAAATCTTCCCATACTTCTTCATCTATGGATTACAGAGAAACGTTATTCTTTGTTGCCAAATGTTTAACTCTAAACTCTGAAAAACTTAATCTAGAAATTGTTAGAAATGAGATAGCATCTGAAAATATAGATTGGGATGCTGTTGTAAAACTAAGCACAAATCACTTTGTATTCTCTGCTTTATATTGTAATCTTAAAAAAAGCAATTTAATACATTTCTTGCCTAAAGATTTAATTGGTTTTATGCAGGATGTTACAAAATTGAACAGAGATAGAAATCTAGAAATTTTAGAGCAAGTAAGGGAATTAAACGAATTATTATTGCAAAATAACATTACTCCAGTTTTTTTAAAAGGAGTTGGATATCTTTTGCAAGATACCTACAGCGATATTGCAGAAAGAATGATTGCAGACATTGATTTTATAGTTTCAAAAAAGGATTATGCCAAAGCCATTTTAGTTATTAAAAATTCAGGTTATTCTAAAGTACATCAAAACAAAATTCATTCTCCCTCATTTAAACATTATCCAAGACTGCAAAAAAAGGGTTGTATTGCCGCTGTAGAAATTCATAAAGAATTACTTATTGAAAAATTTTCAGACGAATTTAATTATGATATTATTCATCATAATATTCTAAATATAAATGGTTTTAAAGTTTTAAGTTATGCAGACCAATTAACTTTATCTATTCTTGGAAACCAAATTAATGACGATGGTTTCTACTTTAAAAATCTCACCTTAAAATCTGCATATGATGTATATCTGATGTCTAAGAAAACAAATGCTAAAAATGCTTTGCAGAAATTCGATAAATTAAAATATCCATTAAATTCTTTTTTAGCTAGTTGTTATCAAGCATTCAACAACATTAACTCATTGACTTATGAATCCTCAAAAAACATCGACAAATATTTGAAGTATTTTAACCTCTATTTGGTAGATCATAAAAAAAGAAAAAAAGACTTTAAGAGAATAGAAATGAAGTTATCTCTAATAAGAAAAAAAGACTTGATGATGAAAATGATATTTGACAAAGAGTATCGAATTTGGTTTTTGCAAAACCTTAAAAATAAATAATTAAGAAATCAATTCGTTAACATATTTTGATGAGTTCATTTTCAAAAAACACAAAAGCTTTTATCGTTAGCAACAGAATCAAAAAATTTATTTTTTAGAGAAAAACTAAATAGCAAGCTATTTTCTAAAACCTCTAAATATTAGTTTTTGGTTTCTTTAATGACAACTCTGGTTGGCGTATCAATACCATCAATAATACTTTTTGTTCCTTTTGCAACTGCTTGAATAGTTTGTGTAATCACAGTCATATTCAAAGTTTCAGCATGATCCGAAACTTGATGATAATCTTTATCCACGTCAATTGCTGTGGTAGAAAATGTATGAGAAGGTACTCCTAAACGAGCTAAAGATGCATTGTCTGATCTAAAAAATAAATTGAATTTTTTATACGGATCAGGAAATAACTGATAGCCTGAACCTTCTAAATTCTTTTGTACAATTTTACCGAAATCCGAACGTTCAAAACCAGTTAACCAAGCTGTATTTGGACCAGAACTTGGAGTTTTACCAATCATTTCTAAATTAATGCCTGCTACAAACTTACTAGCATCAATGCCCTTGCCAAAATAAGTAGAACCAATTAAGCCCATTTCCTCAGCTGTAAAAGCAGCAAATACAATAGATCTTTCATTGCCTACTTTCTTAAAATATTCTGCTAAGGTTAAAACTCCTGTTACTCCAGAAGCGTCATCATTTGCACCATTATAAATAAGATCTCCACTCCCACTCTTTTTCATTCCTAAATGATCGTAATGTGCAGATATGACAATATATTCATCTTTTTTGCTGCTCCCTTCTAAAACTCCTATAATATTTGAACTGGTAATCTCCTCTTTACTTCCTCTTGGTGTAAAGTTAAAGGTTTGTCTATAGGAATCTAATCCATCAAAAGTAGATAATCCTATTTTTTGGAACTCATTTTCAATATATTTTGCGGCCTTTTCTATACCTTCTGTTCCTGATTTTCTTCCTTGCATGTCATCAGATGCCAATGTATACAGGTGTTTTCTAACCATAGTAGAATCAATAAAAAATGAAGTTACTTCTACTTTTTTAGAAGTTGCTCCTTCAACTGATGTTGCAGCTACAATACTTTTAACATCTTTATCTTTTGACGCTTTTTTACAACTAATGAGTGCAAACAATCCTACAAATACTAATATTTTAAAAAAATTCATCATCATATTTCTGATATTTAAAGTATAAATATAACCAATTTTACCCTTAAAAATTCTAAAATATAAACCATCAATTTTTATGTATTTTTGTTCAAAATTTAATTTATGATTTTATCCGAAATTCCAAATATAAAACACACTAATTCTAATAATTTCTTTTTGCTTTGTGGTCCATGTGCCATAGAAGGTGAAGATATGGCATTACGTATTGCTGAAAAAGTAATTACAATTACAGATAAATTAAACATACCTTATATTTTTAAAGGAAGTTTTAAAAAAGCGAATAGAAGTAGAATTGATAGTTTTACAGGAATTGGAGACGAAAAAGCATTAAAAATTTTACGTAAAGTTTCAGAAACTTTTAAAGTACCTACAGTTACTGATATTCACGAAGTTTCTGACGCCTCAAAAGCCGCTGAATATGTAGATGTTTTACAAATTCCTGCTTTCTTAGTACGTCAAACAGACTTGGTAGTTGCTGCTGCAAAAACAGGTAAGGTTGTCAACTTAAAAAAAGGTCAATTTATGAGTCCTGCTGCAATGAAACACGCTGTTCAAAAAGTAAAAGATGCTGGTTCTGATAAAGCTTGGATTACAGATAGAGGCACAATGTTTGGGTATCAAGACATGATTGTAGATTTTAGAGGAATTCCAGAAATGCGCGAATTTGCACCCACCATTTTGGATGTTACACACTCTTTACAACAACCTAATCAAACTGTGGGAGTTACCGGTGGAAGACCAGAAATGATTGAAACTATTGCTAGAGCTGGAGTTGTTAATAATGTGGACGGATTATTTATAGAAACTCATTTTGACCCAGCAAATGCAAAATCTGATGGCGCAAATATGTTGCACCTAGATAATTTAGAACAACTACTCAGTAATTTAGTCGCGATTCGTAAAACTATTCATAATTTATAAGAGATTATTTACTGTTATAAATCATAAAGATTGTAACAGAAAATTCAATATGCAATTTTTCAGCTTGCTAAAACTATAGATGAGAACACATATCTCTATTTTATTTTTATTAATTCCAATTGCATTTTATTCACAAAATTTTGATGATGTAGATGCTAAGGTTTTAGTTTATCCCAGATACTCTAAAGTTGAAGAATTGGCTAAAAAAATTGAAAAAGATTTTTCTACGGATGCAAATAAAGTTCGGGCAGGCTTTTTTTGGTTGGCAAAGAATATACGTTATAATCTAAAAGAATTTTACAACCCAAAACAACGTTATTATAGTTTTGAGTATTCTTCAATAACAGAAAAGGAACAAAAATTACAAGGACTAAAAGATAAATTGATTGCGGCTACTTTTAGAAATAAAACAGGTGTTTGCGAAGAGTATGCACAATCGTTAAAAAAGATCTGTGATTTATTAGGTATTGAAGCTGCAGTTATAAAAGGCTATGTAAGAAATAATGTTAAAGAGATTGGCATAATTGCTAATACAACCAACCATGCTTGGAATGCAGTTAAAATAGATGGTCAATGGAATATTCTAGATGCAACTTGGGGTGCTGGATTTGAGAGAAATGGCAGATGGATTCGTGAATTCAATGATTATTTTTTTAATATGCCTAGAGAAAATATCTTTAAAACTCATTATCCAGAAGACTCCATTTGGGTTTTACGTTTTGGTAGAATGAGTCTAGAAACATTTTTTAATCAACCTATATACAAGAATGCTTTATTAAAATCAAAGAGTGAACTTATGACGCCTACATCTGGCATCATTGAAGTAGTTTCATCAAAAGATATTATTTTAAAATTTAAAAATTTAGATTCATCTGCATTAATTTCTTATAGATTTAAAGGAGAAAAGTATGCTAAAAAAACAATAAATTCAAAAGAGAAAAATATCAGTACAGTGCTTATTAAAAACCCAAAAAGAAACTCTGAACTAACCGTTTTTATTAACAATAGCGATGCTTTACATTTTAAAGTAATTCAGAGATAGCTTATACGTTTTTTCTACTTAATCATTCGTAGCGTAAAATTTCTTTAAAACCGATAATAAAACTTCTTCATTGATGTCTTCTAAGTTTGAATATCGTAAAGATTTAATAACTTTTCTATTTTCTTAAATTAAGAATTTATTGTATTTTTTTAGAGGTACAGAAATCCAAAAACCAACATCTATATAACCTTTTTTTTCTGAAACATTTAGATAACAAAATGGTTTATTATTCATATAATAAAAAGGAATTTTCCATTTAAATTGCAGCATAAGTTTTGAAAAAGTACGCTCTATCAAAATTTGCAAATGCAGTAAAATAGATTTAAAAGGTTCTGATTGTCTTAAGATGTAACTTTCGGCTGGTTTCATTTTTTGTATATTAGCAAAAGTTATAAAATTAGATGAATAAACAAGATAATTTAGACGTAAATTTTTCATTAAAAGGAAACGCAAGCATTCAAATAGGAATCTATTTTTTACTCGCTGTTTACCTGATCAAAACATTTTTAGATGGGTTTTTGATTGATGATAATCCTGCAGGAATGTTGTCTGCTGAAATTTTAGAATTTCTTTTAATTGGTATCACTTTTTTAACTTTCTTACTATCTGGATTGGCTTTATTTTTTAAAGGAAAAAGAAGCGCTAAGAAGTTCGGATATCAACTTTTCAATTCAAAAACGAAAAAGAATTTTTGGTTATTTATTTTAAGTTTTGTTGGTATCTTCATATTGCTCATCGCACTTAAAAATCTTGGCTATATCAACTTTATTACCCCAAGTTTTTTGTTTTTGTATGGGCTACTTACTTTTTTGAATAAGAATAAAGAACGAAAAGGATTACTTATTTTATCAGGAGTATCTTTTTTATTAGGTATAATTTGTATTCTGATTCCTGGTTATTGGTCTTCTTCTTTATATATTCTAGGAATTGCACATATTACCTATGGTTTTGCAGTAAGATAGTTGCTCGTTTTAAAGCAAAATATAAACTGTTTTGCAAACTTCATAAATCACAAAAAGTCGCGTTGAATTTTTAGAACGATATCCTCTAAACCGTTTAATTTTAATTCATAAACACTAGCCATTTGTTGACCTAATTTTCCTTTGGGAAATCCTTGGTTTTTAAACCAAACTAAATAATGTTCTGGCAAATCAATCAAACTACGATTCTTAAATTGCCCAAAAGGCATTTTTGCCTTGGCTAAATCTAAAAGAAATTTATGATTATTTTCCAATTAAAAAATTATTTTGATTGACTGTTATGAAGTTTTTTTAAGAACTAATAATTCAGAAATAGTTTATTCTTTGCCATCTATGTAATTTTGCAAATATGAAAAACGTTCAGTTAGTTTTCCGTTTGCTGTCATTTTTGCTCTAGCTAAAACTCCATCCTTATCATTATTAAAAAAAGCCGGAATTACATTCTGTAAAAACATTTCTCCAAAACCTTCACTTGCATCTTTTGGTAACTCACAAGGTAAATTATCTACAGCCATAACTACTATTGCATTTTCATCTTTATAATCAACTTCCATTTCTGCCTCTGCATCATATCCATAAATAGGTTCTGCAATGGTTGAAGGACGAATTGTAGAAGCAACGGGGCCATCAATATCACAAGAAACATCTGCAACATATTTTATATTAAAATCTGGGTGTTTAGCATCTGTTCTTGTAAATAAATATGGCGAGCCGTCACCAAAGAAATGTCCTGCAATAAAAAAATCTGTAGTTTTTGCAAACCGCATAAAGTTTGCTTCGTAAGCTTCTGGATTGGTGTAAAAATCTCTATTATTAATTATTTTACCATCTTTACGCTTGTTATAATCTAAAACATCTGCAAAACAATATACAGCTTCATCATAATCTTTAGACAAATAATCTTCTATAGAAACATTTTTAATATTCATGGCATCTAACATCTCTTTAGCGCCGTAAGCTACTTTTCCATTTCCTGTCAATAGAATTTTTATGTTAGTCAAATTAATTTTATTCAACGCATCTATCAATTCTTTTTGGCTATCTAAAGTTTCTGCTTTTGGTAAACTGAATTTTTCAGTTTTTAATCCAATGGCTCTAAAACCATTATACGCACCAACAATACCTGCATATCTTCCAAAACCAATTAATCTCGCTCCATTTACTTTAGTAATGGTTTCATGATCATATAATTCGATATTTTTATCTAAAATAGCTTTTAACAAAGCTCTGTTATAAGGTTGTTTTTTGATTGTATGGCTAAAGAAAAAATACTTTTTATTAGGTATTAAAGCGGCTATTGGTACTTCTTTTACACCAAATAAAACGTCACAGTCAGAAATATCTTCAGTTACCTCTATTCCTGAATTTCTATATTGTTCATCCGAAAAAACACGGATATCAGAATGCTCAACTTTTAAAACCGCCGTAGAAAACTGATTTTTAAATTCTTGTAATTTTGACGGTGAAAAAACAACTCTTCTATCAGGAGGATTTTTGCGCTCTTTTATAATTCCGAATTTCATAATAACTATGGTATAATATTTGCTCGAAGATATTAGAATTTAAAGAGATTGGCAACTGTATTTTTTATACTTTTGCAAACCATATTTATATATTGGAAATATTTCTTTGACATTTTGGGGACGACTGGTTTTGACAGCAAGGTCAGAGGATTTGTAAGCATATCAAGGAATGAAATTATTCTTGTAAAACTTATTTCAACTTTTTAAACGGCGAAGATAACTACGCTTTAGCTGCATAATCTGAATTATAGTAAGATTAGCCTAGGCTCACAAGGTGAGCAAGCTTTATGTCCACGAAAAGCCTTGGTTTATGGCGTTTCATTTTTGGGCATCGTAAAAATAAACATAGGAAATTTATTACTTCGTTAAATTTCCGAAGCTAAAGAAGTTAAGTGTAAAATGGATTGTTCTTAATCAGCTTTACATCGAAAAACAAGAAAGAACTAAATATGTAGAAAGCTAATTTGCTGCTTGTTTGGACCCGAGTTCGATTCTCGGCGTCTCCACTAAAAAACCCTGTAAATATTTTATTTACAGGGTTTTATTTTTTATTCATCATTTAAATCTCAATACTATTTATTTCTTAATAAAATCCAAATAAGTCTGAATTTAATCTATCTTTTGCAATACTAAATTTTGATACTTCTTTTAAATGCAACCCTTTCTATGGCTAGAAGTAATAATGCATTTTAAGCTACTTAATCTGTATCTCTATTAATATGAAAGTTAAATATTATAGCATCTAAATGTAGATAATTTCTGACATCGTTATTGCTATTAAAACATACTAATTATTTTGTGTATAAAACCTAAGGCCATCTTTTAGATTTTTTTAAAGAAGCATGATTTATTCTATTTAGATTTATCAAGATATTCAGAAACTCTTTAAAAAACAAAAACTGTAAAAGCTAAACGAACTGCTTAAAATTCTACTATTTTTTATAGTATCTCAATTTATATAATTATAGATTGTCCTTTTTGTTATTATAATATTAAGAATTGATATCAATAATTCTGTAGTCTTATTTATATGAAACAAATTATTTAGATCTTAAAAATAAAAATCTTGCCCTTAAAACTGCTCTAAAAAAATATTTCTTTTAGTAAATAAAACGGGTTATATCACTGAAACTTTAATCCCAAACAATAAATAAAAATCTTAAAATTTTTAAACAGACCTTTTTTAAGGTATGTGAAAAGAATTACCAAATAATCTTCTGAAATTTGTTCATTATAAATCAAGAAACTTTTAGATAATGGGTAATGAGCTATTTAGTAAGTTAATTCCTGCAGCTGTGCTTGTAATTACTGCTATTATTGAAGCTTTTGGAGGATTATATTTTGATGATAAAAGAACCAAAAATGATTTTTCAATTGAATTCATTAGTCTAACAATCTTACCCGTGCTTGTGCAACCAATTATATTTCTATTAATCTTCTCAATTGGGAATATATATTTTACTAAATATGAAAATGCGCTAGCGGAATTTTCTATTTGGTGGCATTTTCTTGCTTTTTTAATATTAGATGATATGATGCAATATTGGTGGCATAGGCTTTCACATGTAAATCGTATCATGTGGAAACTTCATAGACCACATCATGTCGTGGAAGAAATGGGTGTTTTAGTAACTTATAGAAATGCCATTTTATACTATGCGCTAATGCCTGGCATTTGGTTTTCAGGAATTTTAGTTTATTTAGGAATGGGTTATGCTTATTTAATTTATCTGCCTATAAAACTTACTGTAATAATATTAGCGCACAGTGAAACTAAATGGGATAGATTTCTTTACAAATACAAGTTTTTACATCCATTAGCTTGGATAATAGAACGCTTAATTTCGACACCTAGCACGCATTTTGCTCATCATGGCTTAACGGCTGAAGATGAAATATCTCATCCAAATGGAAACTTTGGAAATTTACTTTTTTTATGGGATATTATTTTTGGAACTGCCAAAATAACTCGAAAATTTCCTACTAAATTTGGCGCTTGGAATAGAGTTAATGAACCTTGGTATGTTCAATTAATGTTTCCTATAATAAAGTCTAAAGATGAAAGAAGTGAACTACATTCTTTAATTCAAAAAGATGATTACGACCCTTCTATAAATTATAAAGAGTATACTAAATAATCTAAAAGTAAATGAATCAATTTGACTATGTAACTAACTCTAAGATTTCTGTATACTTTAAATACCCAATCAATACTTCGACTGATTTGAAAAACCATTGTCCGTAAGAAAAACTGCTTAAAAGGAAGAAGCTCAAGAATACTAAAAAAGATAATTTATACATAAGTATTATTATTTTTTAGTGGTTACCAACGGTTAGTATATGAAAAGTAAGCGATCTCCTAGCACTTTATTTTGGATAAGTACAGAGCTTGATATGAACTAAAACTTTTGAAAACACTACTGTTTCGCCTGTTTTTTATATACATTGTTGGCAAATGTTATTACTCAATTGTTTTGCCTGTTTCGTCAATAGTTATATGCTTATAATAGCCGCTAAGTAAAGTCCCAATATCTACTTTTGCTTTACGATTTATAAAAACAGGATATTCTTTAAAGGATTTTTTACATTGTTTTTTTCCTGATTTATCAATGATGTTGTATCTGTTAGCTGAACCAACTATTGCATACCCTTTTTTGTTAAAAGGGAAAGTTTTTACAAACCTCTTTTTGAATAAAAAATCACCTGAAGGCAGAATATATTTGTAATGATCTTCATGTGATTGCCAAGTATAACTTCCGGCAGTACCAGTTTGTACCATAGAAACGCCATTTACAAAAGGTTCAGAGATAATAAACTTTTCTTTTCCTTCAATAGCAACTTTACCTTTTTTGTTTAGGTAAGCTCCATAGGGATAGGAAGAATGTAATATAGCTGCTAAACCTTTAGAAAAATAGGAAGCTTTTGAAAACTGGTACGGAATTATTAATTTGCCACTTTCTTCAATATATCCCCAAAGTTTTGTTTCTTTGTCTTGAACAGCTGCTAAACCTTCTGAAAATTGTGCTGCAGTGGAAAATTGTGCAGGGATTATAATTTCACCTTCAATATTTATATATCCATATAATAAATTACCATCTTTCATTTTTCCAAAACGGGCTAGACCATTGCCAAATTGATTTTCATCATCCTCATAACAGTGGTTAATCCTAGTAAGGTGTGAGAAAGATCTCCATAAAGATTTTTCAAAATTATCAATTTTAAAAACTTCTTCTCCATCTTGATTGACAAAGAATATATGGTTGTCAATAGTTATTCCCTTTAAACCATTGCGTAATTCCCATTCAAAATCTGGATAACGATGATTATGTTTGGTAAAGTAAGCTTTTTCTTTCTTTTTTAGAGTTTCGAGGTCATTTAGAGTTGTTTCAAAAGCTTTTTTTATTTGACTGTTATAGCTATCTAGAGCATGGGCTTTTTTGAGTATCGCTGTTTTTTCATAAATATTCATTTCTTTAGTTAATACTGATTCGTATAGCCATTTTGCATTATTTGGGTTTGCATCAATAGCTAATTCTAGTTGATAACCAGCAGCTCTTTTCATATATTCATTAGAGCTGTTTTTTTTCCTTATATAGGCATTGTAAAAATCGTTTGCACTAGGTTTTGGATTTCTTGTAGGTTTTTTCGAACTAGGCTTTGAGCAATCATTGTAACCCGATAAAATAGAATAAGCGTTATCTATTAAGCATTCATTATAGGTGTACAACTCTGTATAATATTCTTCTTCGTTGGGGTATACCGATTTTATAGCGAGTTCAAAATAGTGCTTGAAACTTGGTAATATTTTTTCGATAAAACGATTTTGTAACGCTTCTTCAGAATTCCTTTGTTCTTGTCGTAATTCTTTTTGTGCTTCACGCCTTTGTTTTTCTATAGAATTTTGTGATAACATTTGTGCTAAACCAGTAATTGAATTGCTTAATTTTAATTCTGATTGTGTTTTAGTTTTATTGGCATAATAATTTCCTTGATTTGCAATTCTATTTCTCTCACTTATCTTTCGTTGTGCATATTGTGAATCAATATTTCTACTTTTCCGCTTTACTTCAGCAATAATTGAATTAATGGATTTACTCTCAATTCTTTTTAAAGTATTCATTGTTTTATTAAATTCACTTTGTTTAGCCCAGCTATTAAAGGTTTCTTCTAATTGCCTATCTAATTCTTTTGATAGGTTTGCACTTGCCTTTTCTAATTGAGCTTGTCTTTCTTTGTTTCTTATCATTTGCTGATTAGCTTCGTTTTGAGCTATTCCGCTTGCTCTTTGTTTTGAATTCTTTAATTCAGCAGCTTCTCTTTG
Source organism: uncultured Polaribacter sp. (assembly GCA_913020555.1). Lineage (GTDB taxonomy): Bacteria > Bacteroidota > Bacteroidia > Flavobacteriales > Flavobacteriaceae > Polaribacter. The sequence goes on from CAJWAC010000018.1 coordinate 35,269, forward strand.
TCTTTTTTGATAAATAGATTCTGTATAAGAATTAGATGAGTTACCTTTTTTACTATCCTTTAATTCATCTTTTTTATTTATTGCACTACACTTTTTATAGTTAGTTACAAATTTTTTAAGATCAACATTCAAATAGATGATATTAACACCTGAATTTGTACTATTAGAAAAGCCACCTTTTGGAGCGAGTCCTCCAGTAGTACCCAATCCAATTGCTCTTAGAACTTTCTTTTGCTCTTCATCTATCGAAGCCAAAAGTTGTTTATATGTTTTGTCATTATGTAATGCATTTAATATTGCTAGTTTCATTTTAGGCCAAACAGTATCATCGTGATCTTTTGGAATGCATCGTTTTTCTGGAAAAGTATATAAAGCAATCCATCGGTAGTTTGTTGTGTTGTAATCTTTATCATATAGCTGAAATTGTTCAGTGAGAGCTCCAACTTCCATCGGTCTACTATCCGAGGTGCAAATGCAATCATCAATGTTTTGTGCTGTTAAATTAAAAGAGTTTATGATTAGAAGTAAAAATAGTGCCTTTTTCATTTCATTTTTTGTTTTTAATTTTTAAATTTCCTCATTACTGTTTTTTATTACAATACCTAATTGTAGGTATTTTTATTTCGATTTTTGGTTTGAGTGAGCAATGTTTGCTAACGTATTATACGAAATGTACTTATTTTAGAGTTCAAAAATTAACTAAAAATTTTCACTAAAATTTAGAAGGTATTTTGTTATGATGCACTGTAATCTATTTGTAGATACATGATGCTAAAAGAAAAGGAATAGAACCTCTTTTTTTCCATTGAGGCCACCAAGCTGGGTCTATATCCGACTTATTTGCTGTTATTGTTCGCTTAATAGCTCCTCCTTTATTAAAGTCGCTTACTGATATACTGAACTCGTCAGATGCTCTAAAATCAAGAGAGACTCCTTTGTAACTGAAATTTTCATCTATACCACCATTAACAGGTTCTATTGTTACCTCAACTGTAATTGAAGTAGCAGTTTGACTTAAAACGCAAGCTTTCTGTCTAATACCAGCAGAAGAATTCTGGCCACTAACGCCACTTGATGCAAGACATTCACCTTTGTAATATGTCCAATCGGTACAACCTTCAGGGTCAATTGATGTTACAATTACTTTTTCAGGGAGCTTAACTGTATTTGTTTCAGCAAAGCATATAAAAAAGAAAGGGAGTGTTATTATTATACTTTTAAGATTAGTTGTCATATTGTTTTATATTTTCTTGAGTTTTTTTATGGTTTTAGAATGTAGTAACCTTCAACCTAATTTTCTTTCAAATGAATCAGTTTTATGGTTATTTATATTTTAAAATTTTAAGACATTATTTTTCATATTCACATAAAGATTATTTTATCATTACTGTTTAATGTCTTTAAATAATATCTTTTTAGGGATTAAAAATTAATTGCACCTTAAAATAAAATTTACTTTTATAACTTAACGGCTATGAATTTCGTTTTTTTTATAACACGATAGCCATAAATGTTACGAACTGCAGGTTTATTAGCACCAATTACCTCGTTAAAATCCAACGTAATAAAATTATGAGTTCTTTTTGGTGACTAAATAGCTTTGAGTTTACTATTGGCAA
>CAJWAC010000019.1 GCA_913020555.1 uncultured Polaribacter sp.
TTATAATATCTTATAGAATCTATTGGCTTCATTATTGTGTCAATATCTCCATTCCATGAAAATACTTTCATAGGCGTATCTACTTGGAATGTGTCCCATATTTCATCCTCGTTTTTTCCACTTGATTTCATCTTCCTCCATCTTTCTGATCTCATAGCTGATAGTTTGATTAGCGTATCTACTTGACCTTCTCTAAGGTCTCTAAAAGGAGGTGTTGGGTTTTCTTCTGATTCTTTATTCTGAGCAAAGAATTCTGTTTGAAGATTTTTCATGTGCTTGTTTACTGATTCTTCTGCAATGGTTTGAAGTCGGGAATCAATTGTTGTATAAATTCTTATACCATCTCTATAAAGATTATATCTTGATCCATCAGGCTTTGGGTTTTCCCTTAACCACTTATTCATGAATCCTTGAAGATAGGCTCTAAAATACGTAGCAAGCCCCTCTCGATGGGATTCAGGTGAATAGTCAATTTTAAGGGGGGTTTTTGATAATGAGTCTAATTCTTGTATAGAAATCATTCCGTTTCTCTGCATCTGCTGAAAAACTATATTTCTTCTTTCAGTAACAATTTCCGGTCTTCTTAATGGATTATAATATGAAGAGTTTTTTAACATTCCAACTAGTGTAGCTGCATCCTCAATAAGGAGAGAATCTGGGGTTTTATTGAAATATATTTTTGATGCTGATCTTACACCATCTGCAGTGTTTCCAAAGTCATAGATATTTAAATACATGGCGATAATTTCATTCTTAGTATATTGTCTTTCTAATTTTATAGCAACAACCCATTCCTTCATTTTTTGACCTATCCTCTTAAAAATATTTCTTGAGGGCCTTCCTGTAAATAAATTTTTTGCCAATTGTTGGGTAATTGTACTTGCTCCACCGCTACCTGGTTTTAGCACTGCTCTTGCAGTACCTCTATAATCTATGCCTGAATGTTCGTAGAAACGTTCATCTTCAGTAGCCACTAATGCATTTACTAAATTCTGAGGTAATTCATTGTACTTAACAGGAGTTCTATTTTCTTTTGCATATTTACCAATAGTTACTCCATCCGCAGAAATTACCTCTGTTGCTAAATTGGATTGTGGATTTTCTAGCTCCTCAAAAGTTGGTAAATCTCCTAAACCACCAGAAGCTGCTATAAAAAACAGCAAAACTAAAACTAATAATCCACCTAGAATAATACCCCAAAACCATAGAAGGTATTTTTTATAACTTATTGTTTGTTTCTCTGCCATTTTATTCTGTTTTCTCAACGCTAAATCCAATATCTTGCAAACCTTCTAAAAATGGAATGGGATTTACTGCTCCATTTTTTCGCATTGCATGACGAATATCAAACGTATATTTTCCTGAAACTGGAAATATTTTTTTCTCTTTATAAAATAATTTATTTTCTTTTATCTCTGTAAAACCTTTACCCAAAAACTTACCAGAATTGTCTGCCATTTCATATTCTAACGTGTCTATAACCTTATCACCATTTGGAAAATTTAATACTGTTATTACATACAAGTTACTATATGCATAATCTTTATTATTCCTGATATTGATAAACAGATTCTTAGGTGAAACTGTATCTTTAACATCAAACTGAAAGGAAATATTTTTATTAGCTTCCCAAGAAGCATCAGCTAATGACTGATAATTAGTAAACTCAATATGATTACTACAAGAAATAATTCCTAACAACAGTAACAAAAAAACAAACTTCTTATTTTTTTGAAGGCCTATTTTTAGTATTCGATCCATTTCTTTTATCATTTGAGCTATTTCTTCGAGAATTCGTTTTCTTAGATGAAGTTGAACTCTGTTGATTATTCTTTAGAGAATTTCTTTTTGTGCTTGGCTTAGAGCTTCTCTTTTGTTGTGTTTTTTGATCCTGAATTTTTGCCTGATTAGTACTAGCAGCAACAGGTTTTTTTCTCTTTTTATTTCTGTTATTTCGTCTTCTCTTGCTTGTTTTAGGAGCATCAAAACGTGTTAAACTGTCTTGACCCACTGCATCTTCAAAGTCCACAGTTTCTGCAATTTCTACATCAGATTCGTAATCCTCTAAAGACATTGATTTTTCATTATTCTTATTTTGAGCAATAATCTCTTGTACTTGTTCTAAGGTTAATCGAAACCACTTAAAGCGCTCTTCTTTATAAGTATACCAAAGGTGTTTTTTGAAAATATCCATCTTTACAAAAACAGCATCCCCTTTTTCAGTTCTTAAAACTAAATCTTGTTTTGGAAAAGGTTTTAAAGCATCTAAATAGGTATCTAACTCAAAATTTAAACAACATTTTAACTTACCGCATTGACCTGCTAATTTTAAAGGATTTAAGGATAATTGCTGATAACGGGCCGCAGATGTAGTTACTTTTCTAAAATCAGTTAACCAAGTAGAACAGCATAATTCTCTTCCACAAGAACCAACGCCTCCTAGCCTAGCAGCTTCTTGTCTTGCGCCTACTTGCTTCATTTCTATACGAATTGAAAATGCACTGGCTAAATCACGAATTAGTTGTCTAAAATCTACTCTAGCGTCTGCTGTGTAGTAAAACGTTGCTTTGTTTCCATCACCTTGAAACTCAACGTCAGAAAGCTTCATTTTTAAGCCTAATTTGCCTAAAATTAATCTTCCTTTTCTTTGGGTTTCTTCCTCTCTAGCTCTAGCTTTTTGCCAAATATCAATATCTTTTTGAGTCGCTTTTCTGTATATTTTCTTTACTTCTTCATGGTCTTCGGTAATTTTGCGCTTTTTCATTTGCACTTTTACCAATTCACCTGCCAAAGAAATAGTTCCAATATCGTGGCCTGGAGAACCTTCAACAGCAACAATATCTCCCATAGTTAAAGGTATATTATCTTTGTTTTTATAAAAATGTTTCCTTCCGTTTTTAAACCGAACTTCAAAAATATTAAAACGTTCTTGACCACTAGGTAATGTCATATTAGCAAGCCAATCAAAAACAGCTAATTTCTCACTACCACTTCCACAAGTTCCTGTGCCACAATTTCCATTACTTTTACAACCTCTAGGTACTCCATTTTCTGCTGTACCACAACTTCCACATGCCATATGTAAAATAATATATTTATATCAGTATTTAAATTTAGAGCTTTCGAAACTTTAATACACAAACGAAAAGCAAAAAACTAAACAACTGTTAAGATTCTTAAATATTGATTATCAAAAAGATAACAATAATCAATTTGATAAAGACTAATTAGTAAATATATGAAATCTATCTGAGCAAAAAAAGTGAAATTTTTAGTTAGATAACTATTCATATTGTTCCCTATCATCTCTAATATGATGACAAATCAAAATAAGATAGCTACAAAAAAGCATCCTAAAAAGGATGCTTCAAAATTTTATGTATTTTAAAAAAGATTACTTTGCTTCCGCATATCTTTTTTCAACTTCATTCCAATTAATTACCTTAAAGAAAGCATTAATATAATCTGGTCTTCTGTTTTGGTAATTTAAATAATAAGCGTGCTCCCAAACGTCTAATCCTAAAATTGGAGTTCCTCCACACGTTACACCTGGCATTAATGGATTATCTTGATTTGGAGTAGAACAAACTTCTAATTTTCCTCCTGGTAAAACACATAACCAAGCCCAACCTGAACCAAATTGTGTTGCAGCAGCTTTGGAAAAAGCATCAATAAAAGCATCTTTAGAACCAAATTCAGCTTCAATAGCATCTTTTAATTCTCCAGACAAATAACCTCTATCTTCAGGGTTCATAACTGTCCAAAATAAAGAATGGTTGTAAAACCCACCTCCATTGTTTCTAACTCCAGCGTTACTCATATCTAAGTTTGCAAGAATATCCTCTATAGTTTTGCCTTCTAAATCTGATCCTGCAATTGCAGCATTTAATTTTGTTGTATATCCGTTATGATGTTTACTATGGTGAATTTCCATAGTTCTTGCATCTATATTTGGTTCTAAAGCATCGTAAGCGTATCCTAATTCTGGTAATTCAAAAGCCATAATTTTATTTTTAAGTTGTTAATTAATTTCTTCAACAAATTTAAAGATTAAATAATCAGTTAACAAAATAATAGCGCTTAGTTAACTTATTGCATTATAAGAAACATTTATTCGCCATATTTTCTCATAAAATCTTCCAAATCGTTTACCATATTTTTACTTCCACAAATAAAAGGTACTCGTTGATGCAATTCAGTTGGTTCTACATCCATGGTTCTTGTATAACCATCAGAAGATTTCCCATTAGCTTGCTCAGCTAAAAAAGCCATTGGATTACACTCGTAAAGTAACCTTAATTTTCCATTAGGATTTCTAGAACCTTTTGGATACATATATATACCTCCTTTAATCATATTTCTGTGAAAATCTGAAACTAAAGAACCAATATATCTGCTTGTATAAGGCCTATCATCTTCCTCTTCTTGGCAATATTTTATGTACTTTTTTACACCTGCTGGAAAATCTTGATAATTCCCTTCATTTACGGAATAAATACTTCCATCTTCAGGAAATTGCATATTTGGATGAGATAAGTAAAAAGAACCAATTGCTGGGTTTAAAGTGAAACCATTAACGCCAGCGCCTGTAGTATAAACTAACATGGTAGATGTTCCGTAAACTACGTAGCCTGCCGCAACTTGCTCACTGCCTTTTTGCAAGAAATCTTTTAATTGAACTGGACTTCCTGTTGGCGTAACTCTTCTGTATATAGAAAAAATAGTTCCTACAGAAACGTTAACATCAATATTAGATGAACCATCTAAAGGATCAATTAATACAACATATTTATTTTGATTCTGCTCATCAATACTGTTTATGGCAATGAAACTATCTTCCTCTTCACTTGCAATACCGCAAACAATATTTCTTCTTGTTAAGGTTTGAATAAACTTGTCATTGGCGTAAACATCTAATTTTTGTTGATCTTCACCTTGTATATTAGTATCTCCATAAGCACCTATAATATCTACTAAACCAGCTTTATTTACTTCATGATTTACTACTTTTGCAGCCAATCTAATCGAATTTAACAAGCTTGACAATTCACCAGAGCTAAATTTAAAAGCAGCCTGATTTTCAATAATAAATTCACCTAAAGTTTGTTTTTTTATGGTCATAAGTTTACATAATTGATATGCACAAAGATGCGATTTTTTACAATTTACGACAACGATTTCGTAAAATCATTTCACAAATATCCTAAGACATTATTAACATAATAATCTTTAAAAATAAGGCTTATTATTAATGGTCAAAATAATTATCTTTGGATAATAAAATATACTTCAATGGGATTTATAATTAGAAAAGGAACTGAAAGAGATATGAAATCTGTCTTAAATCTTATTAACGAATTGGCAATTTTTGAGAAAGAACCTGATGCCGTAGAAATAACTGTAGAGAATTTAATAAATGATGGGTTTTCTGATAATCCAAAATTTAAAACCTTTGTTGCAGAGGAAAATAATGCAATTATAGGAATAGCACTTTTTTACGAACGTTACTCCACTTGGAAAGGAAAAACAATTCATCTTGAAGATTTAATAGTTACAAAACAAAGGCAAAAAATAGGTGCAGGAATGGCGTTATACACTGCAGTTTTAAAGTATGCTTACGAAAATGATTTTAATAGAGTTGCTTGGGAGGTTATTGACTGGAATACAAATGCAATTGAGTTTTATAAAAGCACAGGAGCTACTTATTTAAATGATTGGTCTGTTGTACAAATGAACAAGAAAAATTTGAAAAAGTTTGTTGAAAATAATTAGAATTAGCAAATTACGGATCTACAAGCTTTTATAAAAAAGACTTGATCTTCATCTTGATAAAAACCTTTTCAAGTTTCTTACTCATCATAACTTTTTGTAGTTTTATCTTTTTACAATTAAAGATAAAATGGCCGACCAAAAAAGACTTTTTTTAGTTGATGCTTATGCATTAATTTTTCGCGGATACTACGCATTTATTAAAAACCCAAGAATCAATTCTAAAGGATTGGATACATCTGCAATTATGGGTTTTATGAATTCATTGTTAGATGTTATTAAACGTGAAAGACCAGATCATTTAGCTGTTTGTTTTGACAAAGGAGGCAGTGTTGATCGTGTAGAAATGTTCGAGGCCTACAAAGCCAACAGAGATGAAACTCCTGAAGCAATTAGACTTGCTGTACCTTATATTTATAAGATATTAGAAGCAATGCACATTCCTATTATGGTTAAAGAAGGTTTTGAGGCTGATGATGTAATTGGAACACTTTCTAAACAAGCAGAAATAGAAGGTTATAAAATTTTTATGGTAACTCCAGACAAGGATTTTGCACAACTTGTTTCAGAAAATATTTTTATGTATAAACCACGTTTTGGCGGTGGTTACGACGTTTGGGGCGTTCCAGAAGTACAAGCTAAATTTGGAGTAGAAAACCCTGAACAGGTAATTGATTTTCTTGGAATGATGGGAGATTCTGCAGATAACATCCCAGGTTTACCTGGCGTAGGAGAAAAAACTGCGAAAAAGTTTTTAGCACAATTTGGTTCTATGGAAGGTTTGTTGGCAAACACTGATCAACTAAAAGGCAAAATGAAGGAAAAGGTTGAAGCCAATGGAGAATTGGGTTTATTATCTAAAAAACTAGCAACAATTATGCTAGATGTTCCCGTAAATTTTGATGCCGACGATTTTACTCTAGACCAACCAAATAAGGAAAAAGTAACCGAAATTTTTAATGATTTAGAATTTAGAAATCTACTAACTAATTTTTTAAGAACTTTTAATACTGAAACCACAACGCAAACTAAAGATAGTAATCCACAAAGTAATTCAAGAGAAGAAGACAAAGCTATAAAACAAACAACCTTAAATACAGGTGGGCAGTTCGATTTGTTTGCAGCACCCGGAACAGGCAGTGTAACTCAAGAAGAAGTGGCTTCGGGTTTTAAAACTATAGAAAACACAAACCATTTTTATCAGCATATCAACTCCCATTTGTCAAGAAAGTTATTATTACATAAATTAATGCAACAAACCGAAGTTTGTTTTGATACAGAAACTACAGGCTTAAAAGCTTTAGAAGTTGAATTAATTGGAATTGCATTTTCTTACGAAGTAGGAAAAGGATATTATGTTTCATTTCCTGAAAATCAAGAGGAAACTAAATTGATTTTAGAAGAATTTAGACCATTTTTTGAATCTGAAATCGAAAAAATTGGCCATAATTTAAAATACGATATCAAAGTGTTATCAAATTACAATATGCCTGTAAAAGGAAAATTATTTGATACTATGATCGCACATTACCTCATCAATCCAGATATGCGACATAATATGGATGTTTTAGCTGAAACATATTTGAACTATCAACCTGTTTCTATTACAGAATTGATTGGTAAAAAAGGAAAAAATCAACTTTCCATGCGAGTTGTACCTGTTAAGGATCAAACAGAATATGCAGTAGAAGATGCGGATATTACTTTGCAATTGAAACAACATTTTACATCAGAATTAGAATCTGGAAATGTTACCAAATTATTTAATGAAGTAGAACTACCGCTAGTTTCTGTATTAACAGCGATGGAAATAGAAGGAATAAATCTTAATACTGAGTTTTTAAGTGAATTATCTGTGGCATTAACTGATGATATCAGCAGGCTAGAAAAAAGTATTTATAAACAAGCAGGTGAAGAATTTAATATTGGTTCTCCAAAACAATTGGGCATTGTACTTTTTGAAAAAATGGAATTGGTTAAAAAGCCAAAGAAAACTAAAACTGGCCAATATTCTACGGCAGAGGATGTATTATCTTATTTAGCAAAAGATCACGAAATCATCCAAAATGTTTTGGAATATCGTCAATACAAAAAATTACAAAGCACATATGTAGATGCTTTGCCAAATGAAATTAACAACAAAACAGGTAGAATTCATACGGTTTATGCACAAGCTGTAGCTGCAACTGGTAGGTTGAGTTCTAATAATCCAAATTTGCAAAATATACCTATTAGAACGGAAAGAGGGCGAGAAGTACGTAAAGCTTTTGTTCCAAAAAACAACAATTATGTTTTATTAGCTGCAGATTACAGCCAAATAGAATTGCGAATTATTGCTGCTTTAAGTGAAGAGGAAACAATGATAAATGCCTTTAAAAATGGCGAAGATATTCATGCATCTACTGCTGCAAAAGTGTTTAATGTAGCTTTAGATGAAGTTACTCGCGAACAGAGAAGTAATGCAAAAACTGTAAATTTTGGAATTATCTATGGTGTTTCTGCGTTTGGATTAAGCAATCAAACCAGTTTGTCTAGGGGTGAAGCCAAAGAATTGATTGACACGTATTATGAAACTTATCCAAAACTGAAAGCATATATGAGTTCTCAAGTTGATTTTGCAAGAGAACATGGTTATGTAGAAACCGTTTTAAACAGAAGACGCTATTTAAAAGATATTAACTCTAGGAATGCAATGGTAAGAAGTGGTGCAGAAAGAAATGCTGTAAATGCACCAATTCAGGGTTCTGCTGCAGACATTATTAAACTAGCAATGATTAACATTTATAGCAGATTTAAACAAGAGAATTTCAAATCTAAAATGTTATTACAAGTGCATGACGAACTGGTTTTTGATGCGCATAAAGACGAATTAGAAACCATAAAACCAATTATAAAATACGAAATGGAAAATGCTTTTAAAATGAGTGTTCCATTGGATGTGGAAATGGGAACTGGTTACAATTGGTTAGAAGCACATTAGAATTAGTTATCCATAAATTTTACCAAAAAAAGTATGAAAAATGAAAAACTCTGGATTAAAATAAAAAACTTTAATCTTGATGATAATAATTCTAATTTTACCTTCTCTAAAAGACTTTCGAGAGACAATAATTGGAAAATTGAATTTGCCAATAAAGTAATAAGTGAATACAAAAAGTTTATATATTTATGTTACATTACTAATAATTCTATCACCCCTTCTGATGCTGTAGATCAGGCTTGGCATTTGCATTTAACTTACACAAAGTCCTATTGGAAAGAGCTTTGCGGAGAAACATTAGGAAAAGCAATTCATCATAATCCAACAAAAGGAGGCTCCCTTGAAAAAAATAAATTTTCCAAATGCTATGATTCAACGTTTGAAATTTATAAGCAAGAATTTAATCAAGAACCACCTACTAACATTTGGTTAAATAATCAGAAAAGATTTCAAGAAATAAATTTTAGAAGAATTAACCTTGATAAATTTTGGTTAGTAAAGAAACCATCTAAAAGAATAGTATTATCATTGAAAATACTATTAGTTCTTTTGGTTATTCCTTTTATGTTCATTCAAGCCAAAGGCCGTGAATCCAGCTCAGATATAATCTTTCCAATTATTATGATAATATTTATAGTAATTGTCATAATTTTTGGCGGGAGTAAAAATGGAAGAAATGGAGGATGCTCTTATGATGATCATTATGATGATGGCTGTGATAGTGGATGCAGTGGTTGTTCAGGCTGCTCTGGTTGTGGAGATTAATTTTATATTAAAAAAATGAAACTAGATTATATTGATGATTATAATGAACTACAAGAAAATCTTGTACGTTTGTATAATTTTGACATGGCAGAAGCTATAAAATTTAGAGATTTATTGATAGAAGTGGTAATTCTTAAAAAACAAAAACTAGATTTATCTCAAGTTGATTTTATAGAGCCCAGAAATTGTAATTTAATTTTAGGATTATTCAAAACAGATGAAGGAATTCTTACAAAAGATAATCAAACTTTTTTCTGTATTTTAACTTTAAAAGGTTTTGAAAATATGGTAAAATTAATAGAACCTTTTTGTAAAAAAGAATCCAAAGGATATCAATATTTATACGACATTGACAATCCCACTGATTTGCTTTTTTGTCCTTCTGCAAGCTAAGTTTGATTACTTAAGGCGAAACCTCTTTTCAAATAATTTTTGCTTCTAAAGCTAAAAAAATCTAAATTAGCTAACAAGTTGTTTTAAATAGTAAAACTCTTTAATTCCATTGTCTTTTTAACAAAAACTTAAAACAACACTAAAATTTTTCATTTAAAGCCCAAAGCTAAATCAACTTTATGAAACTTATAAAACTACTCCTTATTTGCATATTTTTACTACCATTAACAATGCAATCACAAAAAAGAAAAAAGAAAAATAAAGAACCTGAAATAAAGCTTACAGACTCCTTATTTCATGGTTTGAAATGGCGAAATATTGGTCCTTTTAGAGGAGGAAGAAGTGTAACATCTACTGGTGTTATAGGTCAACCTCACACCTATTATATGGGTTCTACAGGTGGTGGTGTATATAAAACAACAGATGGTGGTATTACTTGGAAAAATATTTCTGATGGCTTTTTTAAGACAGGAACTGTAGGTGCTATTGCTGTTTCTGAGAGTGATGTAAATATTGTTGTTGTAGGAATGGGAGAACACGCTGCACGTGGTGTAATGACTTCTATGGGTGATGGTGTGTACAAATCTATGGATGCCGGAAAGACTTGGAAACATATAGGATTAAGTAAAACTCATCATATTTCAGATGTAATTATACATCCTAAAAATCCAGATATCATTTACATAGCGGCACAAGGTGCGCAATATGCACCCACAAAAGAACGCGGAATTTATAGAACTTTTGATGGTGGTAAAAATTGGGAACAAGTCTTATTTATAAATACAATTACTGGTGCTTCATCTTTAGCTATGGACATGACCAATCCACGTATTTTATACGCTTCAATGTGGCAACATCGTCGTTTTCCTTGGATTATTGAATCTGGTGGAGAAAATTCAGGACTTTATAAATCTACGGACGGTGGTAATACTTGGACTAAAATGGAAGCTGGCTTGCCAAAAGATTTTGGTAAATCTGGAATTTCAGTTTCTAGGGCAAATCCAGAACGTGTTTTTACTGTACTAGAAGCAGAAGGAAAAAAAGGAGGTGTTTATCGCTCAGATGATGCAGGAAAGAAGTGGAAACAAGTAAATAGTAACCGTGTAAATATAGCGCGCTCTTGGTATTATATGGAGATTTTTGCTGATCCGCAAAATGAGAATGTAGTATATGTTTTAAATGCTCCTGTGATGAAATCTATTGATGGTGGACAAACTTTTAAAAATATTCCTGTACCTCATGGCGACAATCATCATCTATGGATAAACCCATACAATAACAAAAATCTAATTAACTCTAATGATGGTGGAGCTAACATTTCTTTCAATGGAGGAAGAAGTTGGAGTACACAACAAAATCAACCTACTGCTCAATTTTACAGAGTTATTACAGATAATTTAGTCCCTTATAATGTTTATGGTGGGCAACAAGATAATTCTGCAATAGCCATTGCAAGTCGCACAAATGATGCCGGAATTGATTGGAAAGATTGGTACTCTGTGGCTGGTGGAGAAAGTGCTTTTATTGCGTTTAATCCAAATAATCCAAGTACAGTTTATGGCGGAACCTACCAAGGAAATATTAGCAAATGGACAAAATCTTCTAGAGCGCAAAAATCAATTAAAGAGTACCCTGAATTAGGATTGAGTATCGCTCCAAAAGACTCAAAATATCGTTACAACTGGAATGCTCCAATTATTTCATCTCCACACGATAGAAAAACCATTTATCATGCAGGTAATGTAGTATTTAAAACTAAAGATGAAGGAATTAGCTGGAATATTATCAGTCCTGATTTAACGAAAAATGAAATAGAAAAGCATGGTTCTGGAGGTGGCCCATATACAAACGAAGCTGCAGGCGGAGAAAACTATAATACTTTAACTGCATTGGTAGAATCACAACATCAAGAGGGCGTAATTTATGCAGGAAGTGATGATGGTCTTTTACATATCACAAAAAATGGCGGTGAAAGTTGGGAAAATATTACACCTAATGAAATCTCAGATGGTATCGTAAATAGTATTGAAATCTCAGAGCACAATCCTGCAACAGCCTACATTGTTATTATGAGATACAAATCATTAGACTTAAAATCTTATATTTTTAAAACAACTGATTATGGGAAATCATGGGAAAAAATTGTAAACGGATTGAATGATGAGAATGGATTTGCAAGAGTAGTTAGAGCCGATAAAAAACAAAAAGGATTACTATATTCTGGTACTGAAACAGGTTTATACATTTCCAAAAACGATGGCAAAAACTGGCAACGCCTCAAATTAAATTTACCTGTAGTTGCCATTAATGATTTAACAATTCAAGATAATGATTTAGTTGCAGCAACATCTGGACGTGGATTCTGGATCTTAGATGATTTAGGAGTGCTTCAGAATATCACAACTGAAAACAAAACATTAAAATTATTTCAACCCAAACCAACTTGCAGAATTTTTGGAGGAACTTCCAAAGCAACAGGTCAAGGTCAAAACCCGAAAAGCGGTGTTACATTTGATTACTATTTAGACAAAGAGTCAGATACCCTAAATTTAAAACTAGAAATCTTAAAAGAACAAAAAATAATAAGAACTTATACCAATAAAAAACCCAAAGACTTCAAATCTTGGCCAGGAGGCCCTTCTAAACCTCAAATTTTACCTTCAAAAAAAGGGTATAATAGGTTTACTTGGAATTTTAATAGAGAAGATATTCCTGCTATCAATAAAGTTTTTGTTTTTGGAGGACTTTCAGGTTCTCGAGTTGCTCCTGGAAAATATACGCTAAGGTTATCTTTAGAAGGAGAAACCACAGAAACAGAAGCTATTATTCTTCCAAACCCTTCAATTAACTGCACTCCTAAAGATTTTGATGAACAACAAAACTTGCTCGTGGGCATAGAAGGTATTTTAAAAGAGATGCATACATCTGTAAACCAAATGCGCTCTACAAAAATTCAATTAACAAAATATAGCAAACTTTTAAAAGGTAATGAAACCACGGATGATCTTATTAAAAAAGGTGAAGAATTAATGAAGCGTATCAATAACTGGGAAGAAAATTTAATTCAAAATAAGCAGAAAACATTTCAAGATGTAATTAATTTTAACAATAAACTTAATGCGCAGCTTATACAGCTCTTGCGTTATATAGATCAAGCCAATCCAAAAGTAACCAAAGGTGCAAAAGAACGATTTAAAGATCTTTTAGATGACTGGTTAATTTATAAAAATGAAAGGGACTTAATTATAGATACAGAAATGAACGCTTATAATCTACTTTATAAATCTTTAAATATTCCTGCACTTATCATTAATAATAAGTAAACTAATAATACAACAACTTAAAGAGTAAATTTTAAGCTTTTTTTAATCAAAAAATAATTTATGCCACATTTTGTAATTGATTGTTCTAAAAATGTTATCCAAATAAAATCCCCAAAAGAAATTATTCAAAAAGTATATGATACAGCAGAATCTAGTGATCTTTTTGACAAGGGTGACATCAAAGTAAGAATTAATCCTTACGAATACTACAATATCGGAAATACTAAAGATGATTTTATCCACATTTTTGCGAATATTATGGAAGGGCGAAATGTTTCTCAAAAAAAACAATTGTCCGAAAAAATTATTTCAGAACTAAAAATAATGTTTCCAAATGTTCCCATCATTTCAATCAATATTAGAGATTTTGAAAAAGCAACTTACTGTAATAAATCAATGGTCTGATATTGAAAAAAATACAAATAGAATAAAAGACATTGGCAACAAAGTTAAAATTTAAACACTTTTTTGTTTTAAATCAAAATAGCAACTAATTTTATGACATATAGATAAATGGAATTAAAGCTTATTCATTTTTGTAAATAAATCCCAAATAACAACGCCTGTAGTAACTGAAATATTCAAAGAATGCTTTGTGCCTAATTGCGGAATTTCAACACATAACTCAGCAGCATTAACCACTTTTTGTTGCACTCCTTTTACCTCATTACCCATTACAATTGCATATTTTTGGTTTTTTTTAGGAAAAAAATCATCCAACTTTGTGCTATTTTCAGCTTGTTCAATGGCTAAAACTTGTACATTTTCGGTTTGTAATTGTTGCACAACTTCCAATGTTTCTTCGGCATACTCCCAATCTACAGATTCTGTTGCACCCAATGCAGTTTTATGAATATCTTTATTTGGCGGAGTTGCAGAAATACCACAGAGGTAAATTTTTTCAATCAAAAAAGCATCAGATGTTCTAAAGACAGAACCAATATTATTTAAACTTCTAATATTATCCAATACAATTATTAAAGGTGTTTTTGTTATCGATTTAAACTCATCAACAGAAATTCTACCTAATTCATTATTTCTTAATTTCCTCATATCTTGTGAATAAGTTCAGTACAAACTGCAAACTGAATACTATCTACTTTTTCTATCTTCGCAAAACTAATTGAAAAAATTCAAAAAATTGGCAAAACCAAAAGTTAAAAAGGTAACTCCTTTAATGAAACAATACAATGCCATCAAGACTAAATATCCTGATGCAATGTTGCTTTTTCGTGTTGGAGATTTCTATGAAACCTTTGGAGACGATGCCAAAAAAGCAGCCAAAGTTTTAGGCATAACTTTAACAAAAAGAGGGGCTGGTTCTGATTCTGAAACTGCTTTAGCCGGTTTTCCACATCATTCTTTAAATACCTATTTACCAAAATTGGTGAAAGCAGGAATGCGCGTTGCTATTTGTGATCAATTAGAAAACCCTAAAATGACCAAAACCATTGTAAAACGTGGTGTCACAGAATTAGTTACACCTGGTGTTTCTTTAAATGATGAAGTTTTACAAACCAAAAAAAATAATTTTTTAGCAGCTGTTCATTTTGATAAAAATCAACTTGGAATTTCTTTCTTAGATGTTTCTACTGGCGAATATTTAGTGGCTCAAGGAACTGCAGAATATATTGACAAATTGTTGCAAAACTTCTCACCAAGTGAGGTTTTAGTGCAGAAACATAACAAACAACAATTTTTAGAATTGTTTGAAAATAGATTTTACACATTTTATTTAGATGATTGGGTTTTCCAAAAAGAATATGCCAACGAAACATTACAAAATCATTTTGAAGTAAAAAACTTGAAAGGTTTTGGAGTTCAAGATTTAAAAAACGGAATTATTGCTGCTGGCGCCGTTTTGTATTATTTATCAGAAACGCAACATAATCAGCTAAAACACATTCAATCTATCAGCAGAATTGCTGAAGATAATTATGTTTGGATGGACCGCTTTACGGTTAGAAATTTAGAACTTTATAACCCAAATTCATTAAACGCCGTTACTCTTTTAGATGTTATTGACAAAACCATTTCACCTATGGGAGGTCGTTTATTAAAGCGTTGGTTGGCTTTGCCTTTAAAAAATATTGATGCTATTAAAAATCGTCATGAATTGGTAAAGTTTTTTATTGATTCTGATGGGTTTTCTCAAACGGTAACTTATCAACTCAAACAAATTTCAGATTTAGAAAGATTAATTTCTAAAGTAGCAACAGGAAAAGCTTCTCCAAGAGAAATTGTAATTTTAAAAGATTCTTTAAAAGCGATTTTACCAATTAAAAATGAAGCAGAAAAAAGCAAAAATAATGATGTTAAAGAATTAGGAAAACAACTCAATTCTTGTGATGTTTTAATTGATAAAATATCTAAAACTTTATTTGACAATGCTCCTGTAAACATCAATAAAGGAAATGCTATTGCCAACAATGTAAATCAAGAATTAGATGATTTACGAGCAATTTCTAATTCAGGAAAACAATATTTAGATGAAATGCTAGCGCGTGAAACAGAGCGCACAGGAATAGCTAGTTTAAAGATTGCATTTAACAACGTTTTTGGTTATTATATAGAGGTTAGAAACACGCACAAAGACAAAGTTCCTGAAGAATGGATTAGAAAACAAACTTTAGTTTCTGCTGAAAGATACATCACAGAAGAACTAAAAGAATATGAAACCAAAATTTTAGGTGCTGAAGAAAAAATTCAAGCTTTAGAGCAAGAAATTTTCTCCAAATTACTTCAATATATTATCGATTTTGTGCAAAAAGTACAAGAAAATGCACAAATTATTGCAAAAATTGACTGTTTATTAGCTTTTTCAGTTTTAGCTATTGATAACAATTATGTGCGCCCAATTATGGATGAAAGCACAGATTTAGAAATAAAAAATGGAAGACATCCTGTAATTGAAAAGCAATTACCAATCGACCAAACTTACATTGCTAATGATGTTGTGTTGAATAGAAATCAACAACAAATTATTATGATTACTGGGCCAAATATGTCTGGTAAATCCGCTATTTTACGTCAAACAGCATTAATTGTTTTACTAGCGCAAATGGGCAGTTACGTTCCTGCACAAAATGCAAAAATAGGGATTGTAGATAAGATTTTTACAAGAGTTGGTGCAAGTGATAATATTTCTATGGGCGAATCTACATTTATGGTAGAAATGAATGAAACTGCATCTATCTTAAATAATGTTTCTGAACGAAGTTTAATTTTATTAGATGAAATTGGACGTGGAACCTCTACTTACGATGGCATCTCCATTGCTTGGGCAATTTCTGAATTCTTGCATGAACACCCATCCAAAGCAAAAACTTTGTTTGCTACACATTATCACGAATTAAATGAAATGACCTCAACTTTTAAACGTATTAAAAACTTTAATGTTTCTGTAAAAGAGCTAGAAGACACTATTATTTTTTTACGTAAACTTGTTTCTGGAGGCTCAAATCACAGCTTTGGAATCCATGTTGCAAAACTGGCAGGAATGCCAAATATGGTAATTCATAGAGCCAATAAAATCTTAGCTCAGTTAGAAAAAAACAATAAAAACACTGAAGTAAAAGAGGTTTTAAAACAAGCACAACACGAAGAAATGCAACTCAGTTTTTTTCAGCTAGATGACCCTTTATTAGAAAATATTCGTGAAGAAATTTTAGCTACAAATATTGATACCTTAACTCCTATTGAAGCTTTGATGAAGTTGAATGAAATTAAACGAATGTTGATACAAAAGTAGAAAACAATTCTCCTTTTATTTTACGCTGCATCTTAATAATAGGCCTCTAAAACCTTACCTTTTTTAGCATTTAGTTGCACCTTTTTAAGTGAAGCCGGCAATAATAAAGTTTCTCCTTCATTGATTGTATAAGTTTTTCTCTCACAAATTAGATTTACAGCACCTTCTACACACATATAAATCACAAAAGAATCAATATTAGAATAGTCCTTTTCAACAACAGAATTAATATCTAAAATATTAGTTTTAAAATATGGAGAATGTACAAGTTTATTTGAAATGTTTTTCTCTAAGTGATATTTTAATTTGTAATTTTCGTGAACTTCATAATCTAAAACATCAATTGCCATATCATTATGTAATTCTCTTTTTTCTCCTGTTTTGGCATCAACCCTGTCATAATCATAAATACGATAGGTAATGTTAGAAGTCTGTTGAATTTCCGCTAGTAAAACTCCTGCTCCAATTGCATGCACTCTGCCAGTAGGAATATAAAAAGTATCACCTTTTTTTACAGTTTCATGATGCATAACATCAAGAATTGTATTGTTTTCTAAATGCTCTTGGTAAGCTTCTCTTGTTACTTTTTTATCAAAACCAACAATCAATTCTGCATTTTTATCGGCTTGCATTACATACCACATTTCATTTTTACCAAACGAATTATGTCTTTCTTTTGCAATTTCATTACTTGGATGCACTTGTATAGATAATGGTGTTTTTGCATCAATAAATTTGATTAACAACGGAAATTCTTCGCCAAATTTGTCATAAACTGCATTTCCCACAAAATCTCCTTTAAATTGCCTTGTTAAATCTCGTAAAGTTTTACCCGATAAATCTCCGTCAGCAACCACAGTTTCGTCACCAGAAACATCAGAAATTTCCCAAGATTCTCCTATGTTTTCTTCTGTATAATTTTTGTTTAAAGCTGTTTTTAACTTTTCCCCTCCCCAAATCCTATATTTAAAAAGTGGTGTAAACTTTAATGGATATAAATTCATTGCAATAAAATTTTAGAAATAGCAATTTACTATTAATTTCTATTATCAGAAACAATAATAAAATTGATTTTTAATAAATTATAATAAGGTTTTAATATTTTAATTTAAATTGAAGGTAAGTGATAGGTTTACCCACTTTTAAATATTGATTTTCATAAAAAGTTTGAGTTTCTATAACTTCTTTTGGAGCACCTGCATTGTTGTATACATTATGATTTGCATATAAAATTTCATGACCTGCTCCTTGTAATAAACCTAAAGTATAACCGTGCATAAATTCAGAATCCGTTTTAAGATTTACAATTCCATTCTCATTTAAAACAGTGTGATACTTTTTTAGAAAAGAAGTATTTGTCATTCTATGCTTTGTGCGCTGGTATTTTATTTGCGGATCAGGAAAGGTAATCCAAATTTCAGAAACTTCATTTTCTGCAAAAATTAAATCAACCAACTCAATTTGAGTTCTAACAAAAGCCACATTAGGCAAGTTTTCTTCAATTGCAGTTTTTGCTCCCCGCCAAAAACGAGCTCCTTTAATGTCTATTCCTATATAATTTTTGTTCGGGTTTTTACGAGCTAAAGCAATGGTATACTCGCCTTTACCACAACCAAGCTCAACAATAATAGGATTTGTGTTATCAAAAAAAGAATGCCATTTACCTTTGTAAGAAAAATTGGTTGTAACCTCTTCTCTTGTTGGCTGAATGACATTTTTAAACGTTTCGTTTTCTTTGAAACGCTTTAGTTTGTTTTTGCTTCCCAAGTTGTAAAATTAAGCTCGGTCTTCTGTTCCCTCATTAAAAAATCTTTTAGACTCTTTCATCCAATAATAAAATAAACCTAAAAGAATTACTAAGAATAACCAATTTATACCATTAGATAACCACCATCCTAAATCCGTAGTTGCAAGTTCTAAGCGTAACCATTTAAAAGGCAGAAATAAAACATCTGTAAATAAATTACCAATCAGTCTAAAAATATTGCTTGCTATCATAACTTAATTATCTTTACGCTGCAAAAATAATAAAAGAAATAATGTTAGCCAATTTTTTAAGCAAATCTAAACCCATCAATTTTATAGGTTTACTTATTTTCTTTTTTTTTAATTTTTTCATTACCGTTTTTAGCTCCTTTTTTACTGACGGCTTCTCTATAAATGTAATGCTAAAATCGGGTATATTAGCATTGCTTTTTTTTACTATATTTTTTATTTTTAATTTTATAAACACAAGAAATAACTTAACATTCGACAATTCATATGCTTACTTTTTATTTATCGTTTTAGTAGTTTTATTGTTGTCTAACTTGATTAATTACAAGATCTTAGTTAAAATGACGGTTTATCTTTTATTTTTAAGAAAAATTTACAGTCTAAAATCTAACAAAAAAACAATTGCAAAACTTTTTGATAGTGGTTTTTGGTTGGGCATCTTTTTTATTCTTGAACCTGTTTTTATACTTTTATTTATTCTGATTTACTTAAGTATCTATTTACACAACAAAATTACGATTCATACACTTTTTACACCTTTAATGGGTTTTATTTCTCCTTTGATAATTTTCTTTACTTATACTTTTTGGTTTGATAAAACTGAAGAATTTACAAGATTGTTTTATTTTGATACTCGTTTTAGTGCAGAGCTTTATGTTAAATCAAAATATATTTGGGCCATTGGTACCACTTTTTTTCTAACAATTTTCGCTATGATTTTGAAGTCTTCAAAAGTACTGTCAGTAAACAATACATTTAGAAAAAATTGGATTTTATTAATTACTAATTTCTTCCTATTGATTCTTTTAACAATATTAATTCCACAAAAAACGGAATCAGAACTTATTTATACCCTTTTCCCAATAGCTATTATTTTAGCAAACGGAATTGAGTTAATTGAAAAAAAGCTGTTTAAAGATATGATACTTTATTTCTTTTTAATAGGCTGTGTTTGTTTTCAGTTTTTACTATAATTTTTCTCCAAAAGCCAAATCCCCTGCATCACCTAATCCTGGTACAATATAACCTTTACTGTCGAGTTCGTCATCTATAGCTGCAATCCATAAATGTGTGTTTTTAGGAAAGTGATTTTTAATAAAACGAACACCCTCTTTAGAGCCAATTACAGTTACAATATGAATTTCTTTTGGGAAACCCGCTTTTTTTATAGCTTCATAAACCGCCACTAAAGATTGACCAGTTGCTAACATTGGGTCTGCCAAAAGCAACGTTTTATTTTCTACTGCGGGTGATGCAAAATACTCTACCTTAATCTCAAAATCAGCATTATTATTTGGGTGATGCCTATAAGCAGAAATAAATGCATTTTCAGCGTCATCAAAATAATTTAATAAACCTTGATGTAAAGGTAATCCTGCCCTTAAAATAGAGCACAAAACAACGTCATTTTTACAAAGTTGAATTTCCTTTTTCCCTAATGGTGTTTCTACATCAAAACTACCATATAACAAAGATTTACTTAATTCATACCCTAAAACCTCTCCTATCCTTTCGATATTTCTTCTAAATCTCAATGAGTCTTTCTGAATCTTAACATCTCTTATTTCAGCTATAAATTTATTTAAAATCGAATTGTTTTCTTGTAAGTGATGAACAGTCATTTAAAATGGTTTTAAACAAATATAAAAAAGAAAATGCCATTTGAATACAACATGCAGCGTTTTGAAAACTTAAAGGTCTATTTTAAAAACAACATTGTAGAACCTTTTTTTACTTAAAAATTCCTCACTTTTGTAGTCAAATTATAATTAATGAAACCTAGAACTTTGGCAATTATTGCCGTTTTTATTGCTACTTTTATTTATGGTATTAATTACACAATTGCAAAAGCAGTTATGCCTCTGTACGTAAAACCATTTGGTTTTATTTTAATTCGTGTTTTAGGAGCTACTGCTATTTTTTGGTGTATTGGTTTATTTGTAAAAACCAATAAAATTGAAAAACAAGATTATAAAAAAATAGCTTTGGCGTCTTTATTTGGTGTTGCGCTAAATATGTTAGCTTTTTTCAAAGGTTTGAGTTATACATCTCCTATAAGTGCCTCTGTAATGATGGTAACTTCGCCAATTATGGTGCTTATTTTTTCCAGTATAATTATCAAGAAAAAGATTTATAAAAAACAAATTTTAGGTGTTTTTATTGGATTATTAGGCGCAATTTTACTAATTACTTTAGGCAGCTCTTCATCAGAAATAAATACAAGTAATAATTTAGGTAACTTTTTAGTATTTGTAAATGCTGCTTCTTATGGTTTATATTTAGTTTTGGCGAAAAATTTAATCACTAAATATCACCCCATATTATTTGTAAAATGGTTTTATTTATTTGGGTTGGTTTTTGTGCTTCCTTTTAGCGCATCTGAATTTATGGAGATTAACTGGCAAACAATACCTTCTAACATCTATTGGAATATTGGTTTTGTAGTAATCTTTACTACTTGCGTAACCTATTTATTCAATCTTTATGGTTTATCAAAATTAAAACCAACTACGGTTAGTGTTTTTATATACTTACAGCCAGTTATTGCTGGTGGTTATGCATTAATAGTTGGTAGCGACTCTTTAAACTTAATAAAAATTACAGCTACTTTAATTATCTTTTTAGGAGTATATTTAGTTACAGATCAAAGAAAAAAGACAGCAAAATAAAACTTATCTTTGCTGCTCATTTTAAAACGATGATTGTATGATTCAATCTATGACTGGTTATGGGAAATCTGTGTTGCAATTGCCAACAAAAAAGGTAACTATAGAGATAAAATCTTTAAACAGTAAAAATTTAGATTTAAATGTAAGAATTCCATCTTACTATAAAGAAAAAGAACTTTCTGTTCGTAAAAAATTAGCAAAGTCTTTAGTGAGAGGTAAAATCGATTTTTCAATTTATGTAGAAATGACTGCTGATGAAACCTCTACTTCTGTAAACAAAGCTGTAATAAAAGAATATATTCAGCAATTAAGAAATACGGTTGATGCCAAAAGAGCCTCTGATTTTGAGCTTTTAAAAATGGCTATTACAATGCCAGATAGTCTTAAAACTGAACGCGAAGAACTGGATGAAAATGAATGGAACAGTATCAGTGAAAATATTGATAAAGCAATAAAAGAAATTGTACAATACAGGACAGATGAAGCTGCTTCTTTAGAAAACGATTTTAAAGAAAGAGTTGCAAATATTAAAACTTATTTGGAAGAAGTTAAAGCCTTAGATTCCGATAGAATTGAAAATGTAAAAATACGTTTACAAAAAGCCATTAACGATTTAAAGGTGGATACAGATGAAAATCGTTTTGAACAAGAACTCATTTATTATCTCGAAAAATTAGATATTAATGAAGAAAAAGTGCGTTTAGCAAATCATTTAGATTATTTCTTAGAAACATTGGCTACATCAGATTCTAATGGAAAAAAATTAGGTTTTATAGTACAGGAAATGGGAAGAGAAATAAACACTACAGGGTCTAAAGCTAATTTTGCGCCAATGCAAAAAGCAGTGATTCAAATGAAAAATGAACTAGAGCAAATTAAAGAACAAATCTTAAACGTACTATAAATGTCAAGTTTTAAAGGTAAATTATTTGTATTTTCTGCACCTTCTGGATCTGGCAAAACTACAATTGTTCGTCATTTATTGGCGCAAAAAAAATTCAATTTAGACTTTTCGATATCTGCAACTTCTAGAGCGCCAAGAGGAGAGGAAAAAAATGGTGAAGATTATTATTTTATCTCTTTAAAAGAATTTAAAAATAATATTAAAAGCGATAAATTTTTGGAGTGGGAAGAAGTATACAGAGACAATTTTTACGGCACACTAAAAACAGAAATTGAACGTATTTGGGCGCAAAAAAAACACGTTATTTTTGATATTGATGTTGTTGGTGGTTTGCGTATTAAAAAGAAATTTCCAGAAGAAACGTTGTCTGTCTTTGTAAAACCACCAAGTGTAGATGAATTAAAAATTCGCTTAAAAAAGCGATCTACAGAAAGTGAAGATAAAATAAATATGCGCATTGCAAAAGCGTCTGTAGAATTAGCTACAGCGCCTCAATTTGATAAAATTATTAAAAATTACGATTTAGATATTGCTTTAAAAGAAGCTGAAGATTTAGTGAATGATTTTTTGAAATTGAATAATAATTAATAAATAGAAAAAATTATTAACGATTCTTTTTTCTATTTTCCTTTCAGAAAAATATGAGTAAAATAGGTTTATATTTTGGTACTTTCAACCCTATACATGTAGGGCACTTAATCATTGCCAATCATATGGTTGAAAATTCAGATTTGGATGAAATTTGGATGGTAGTAACTCCTCATAATCCTTTTAAAAAGAAAAGTTCTTTATTAGAAAATCACCATAGATTTGAGTTGGTATATAGAGCTACAGAGCACTATACAAAAATTAAACCTTCAGACATTGAATTCAAATTACCTCAACCAAATTATACAGTTCATACTTTGGCACATATTTCTGATATTTATGCTGATAAAGAATTTTGTTTGATAATGGGTGAAGACAATTTAAAAAGTTTCCATAAATGGAAAAATTACGAAACTCTTTTAGAGCATCATCATATTTATATATATCCGAGAATTGCTGATGGGAATGTAGATCATCAGTTTAAAAATCATCCAAAGATTCATAAAGTTACAGCGCCTATAATACAGATTTCATCAACAATGATTAGGAAAGGAATTCAAGCCAAAAAAAACATAAAACCAATGTTAAGTGCAGAAGTTTGGGAATACATTGATGAAATGAATTTTTATAAAAAATAGATTGTCTATTTTTGCGTTATCATTTGCAAAACATACATTTTTGGAACCTAAAAATAAAAAAGGGAAATTTAAACAAAAGCTTACTGATAAATACAGATTGGTGGTTTTAAATGAAGATACTTTTGAGGAACGTTTCTCTTTAAAATTATCGCGTTTAAATGTTTTTGTTTTAGGTGGTTTGCTCTCTTTTTTGTTAATTTTAGTGACCACATTTATCATCACATTTACACCTATTAAAGAATTTATTCCTGGGTATTCATCTACTGCATTAAAAATACAAGCTACTAAATTAGCCATTCAAACAGATTCTTTAAAACGTAAATTAGATGTACTAAACGATTATACAAAGGCTTTAGGGCCCATTCTTACCGGAGAAATTGAACCAGAAATTATAGATTCAGTAGAATTAGCTTCTGGAAAATTTGTAATAAAAGATAGTTTATTACATGCCACTAAAGAAGATTCTATTTTTAGAGAAAAGATAGAAAGTCAAGATCGGTTTCCGATTCAAAATAACGCTACAAGTAATGTTAAAATTGTGTTTTTTGCGCCTTTAACAGGTAGCATTTCTCAAAATTTCGATTCAAAATCGAAACACTTAGCTGTAGATATTGTTGCTAAAAAAAACACCGCTGTAAAAGCCATCGCAGATGGAACTGTAATATTCTCTGGTTGGAATACAGAAACTGGTTATGTAATTATTCTAAAACATGACCATG
This sequence comes from uncultured Polaribacter sp., assembly GCA_913020555.1. Lineage (GTDB taxonomy): Bacteria > Bacteroidota > Bacteroidia > Flavobacteriales > Flavobacteriaceae > Polaribacter. The sequence goes on from CAJWAC010000019.1 coordinate 24,495, forward strand.
ATTATATTTCTGTATACAAGCACAACGGTATTTTATTAAAAGAACAAGGAGACTTTGTAAAGTCTGGCGAAGTAATTGCTAGTGTTGGTTCTACAGGCGAATTAACAACTGGACCACATTTACACTTTGAACTTTGGAGTGGTGGTTACGCAGTAAATCCTACAAATTTGATTGATTTTAAATAATGAGTATAAAATCTGTATTTGCAATTCCGTTTGCTAAAATTGCAACAAAAAGAGTTTTAAAATGGGCAAATAACCCTCATAAAACACAAGATAAAGTTTTTAAAAAACTAATTTCAAAAGCAAAAAATACTGCCTTTGGAAAAGATCACGATTTTAATAAAATTGTTACTTATGATGATTTTAAAAAACGTGTAAAAGTAACTGATTACGAAGGTTTACGTAAATATGCTGACAGGGTTGTAGCTGGAGAATCAGATATTCTTTGGCCAGGAAAACCACTCTACTTTGCTAAAACTTCTGGTACAACTTCTGGAGCAAAATACATTCCGATTACAAAAGATTCTATGCCTACACATATTAAGGCAGCAAGAAATGCTTTGCTATTTTACATTGTGGAAAAGAATAATAGAAGTTTTGTAGATGGTAAAATGATGTTTTTACAAGGAAGCCCTATTTTAACTAATAAAAATGGTGTAAAACTGGGGCGTTTAAGCGGAATTGTTGCGCATTATGTGCCTAAATACTTATTAAAAAATAGACTGCCAAGTTGGGAAACGAATTGTATAGAAGATTGGGATACCAAGGTTAATGCCATTGTAGAGGAAACAATTAATGAGGATATGACTGTAATTAGTGGAATTCCTTCTTGGGTTCAGATGTATTTTGAAAAACTGCATGAAAAAACTGGAAAAAAGGTTTCAGAAATATTCCCAAACCTCAACTTCTTTGTTTACGGTGGTGTAAATTTTGAGCCATATAAAAATAAGTTCGAAAGTTTAATTGGTAAAAAGATTGATTATATAGAATTGTACCCTGCATCTGAGGGCTTTATTGCTTATCAAGATTCGCAAACGGAAAAAGGAATGCTGCTTCAATTGAAATCTGGTATATTCTATGAATTTATTCCCGCCAACGAGTTTTTTGATGATAATCCTACAAGAATATCTATTAAAGATGTAAAAACTGGTGTTAACTATGTCATCATTTTAAATACAACTGCGGGGCTTTGGGGTTATAATATTGGCGATACTGTTGAGTTTACATCAACAAAACCGTATAGAATTATAGTTACAGGAAGAATTAAACATTTTATATCGGCATTTGGTGAACATGTTATTGGCAAGGAAGTTGAAAAAGCTTTACGCGATGCTACTAAAGATACCGAAATTAATATCAGTGAGTTTAGTGTAGCCCCTCAAGTAAACCCTGAAAATGGTTTGCCTTATCATGAATGGTTTATCGAGTTTGAAAATGAACCAAAAAATTTAGAAGATTTTGCTAGTAAAGTAGACGCTTATATGCAGGCTCAAAACGTCTATTATTTTGATTTGATTGAAGGAAAAGTTTTACAACCATTAATTATAAGAAAGGTAAAAAAAGGAGGTTTTCACGCTTATATGAAATCAATTGGTAAATTTGGAGGTCAAAATAAAATTCCTCAATTATCTGATAACAGAAAAATTGCCGATATTTTACAAGGTTTTTTAAAGAAATAGAATAAAATTATTTGCAGACTTAGTTATAGTTTTGGTTATTGTTTACTTTTGCAACAAATTTAGAAACAGACGTTAATGAGTACAATTAGAATCACAAAGCAATTTACTTTTGAAGCAGGTCACGCTTTATATGGTTATGATGGTAAATGTAAAAACTTACACGGACATTCTTATAAATTGTTTGTTACTGTAGCTGGATCACCTATAGCTGATCCTAAAAATGCAAAATACGGAATGGTGATTGATTTTGGCGATTTAAAAAAAATCGTAAATGAAGAAATTGTTGATATTTTTGATCATGCAACTGTATTCAATAAAAATACACCACATTTAGAATTAGCAAATGAGCTTATTAAAAGAGAGCATCATGTTTTGCTAACAGACTATCAACCTACAACGGAAATGATGGTCATTGATTTTGCTGATAAAATAAAAAAACGCTTACCAAAAAACATCAAATTACATTCTATAAAACTGCAAGAAACAGATACTAGTTTTGCAGAATGGTTTGCATCTGAAAACTAAAAAACAAATAACTATGAAATCAATAAAAAGAATATTAGTATTATTAATTACAATCTCTTTTATAAATTGTAATGACAGTGACAATTCCCCATCATATCCCTTAAACTACGAAAATATTGCTGGTTTGTATGGCATTGAGAGCTTGAAGGCAGATGTCCAAACAACTATTAGTGTTAGTGGAATTCCTGTTACGGCAAGTGCCAATGCTGTTGGTGATACTTTTCAAGTTGATATGATTATAAATGCAGACAGAACTTACTCCATTAATGGAGAATATAGAATTATTACTACAACTAGAATTCCTGGAACATCCCCATTAACAGAAGAAGAGATTGTAGTTGTTGATGAAGATGGAACTTATGTAATTAATGAAAATTCAATTAATTTTACAGACCCTAATGCAGAATTTTTAACCGGAGTATTAAATGTAACTGTATTTAATGAAGATAGTTTTACTCTTGCTCAAGAGCTTGAAGAATCAGACTCATCTACAAACACATCTGTATCCGCTGACCTAGCTGTAGGTTTTATAAGAAAATAAAACTAGAAGTTATAAAAAGTCTTTATTATTTTCCATTAAAAGTATTCATTGTATTGGCTAAACCAGCTGTACCAAAAGAGGTTATTACTTTTGCTGAAGTTGGTAAACGCTCTATTAACTGACTGGTTTCTTCTTTACTCCATTTACCCAAAACATAATCTACCTGACGCCCTTTAGCGTAGTCAGCTCCAACACCAAATCTAAATCTTGGGTATTTGTTTGTTCCTAATTTTTCTTGAATATCTTTTAAACCGTTGTGACCTCCATCACTTCCTTTTGCTTTTAGACGAACTGTACCAAAATCTATATTAAGATCATCTGTAACTACTAAAATATTTTCTATGCCTACTTTTTCTTTTTGCATCCAATATTTTACAGATTTCCCACTTAAATTCATATAGGTACTAGGTTTTAAAAGTATAAAAGTTCTCCCTTTAAACCTAAAATTGGTAATATCTCCTAATTTTTCTGTTTGAAAGCTTACTTCGTGCTCATCAGCAACCTCGTCTAGGATTTTAAAACCAATATTGTGACGTGTATCTGTATATTTATCACCAATATTGCCTAAACCTATTATTAAAAATTTCTTCATTAATTCTTCTTTAGATACTTTTTTGTCACCAAATATTCGAATTATAAATGACTTTAAATTCATACTTCAAAAATAAGAAGAAATATACTTATTAACTTGTTGTTTAAATTTGACATAAAAAAAGCGTTACAATTTGTAACGCTTTTTAAAATTATGAATTTATGACTTATTCTGCAGCTTCAGCCTCATCTTCTTCAGAAACGGTTGCATTACGCGAAGTTCTTACTTGCACAACTACAGTATTATCTGGGTGCATGAACGTATAATCATCACTTTTTAAAGATGTAACAAATAATTTATTTCCAATTTTTAACTTAGAAATATCTGCTGTTATAAAATCTGGTAAGTTAGCTGGTGTAGCTTTTACTTTTAACTTACGATTTGTAAAACGCAAAGACCCTCCATTTAAAACCCCTGGAGAAGTACCCGTTAATTTTACAGGAATATTCATTGTAATTTCTCTATCATCAAATAATTGATAGAAATCTACATGTAAGATTTTATCAGTTACTGGGTGAAATTGAATGTCTTGTAAAATTGCACTAATTTTTTGTCCATCAACATTAATACTTGCGGTATACACATTTGGAGTATACACCAAGTTTTTAAACGCTTTTTCTTCTGCTGAAAAGTGTATTGGTTGTTCTCCTCCGTATATAACGCAAGGAACCATTCCAGCATTACGTAAGGCTTTAGTAGCTACTTTGCCCACGCTTTCTCTTTTTGATCCTTTAATTGTAATTGATTTCATTACTTTTTATTATAATTTACATTAAAAATTTACCACTAATTGACGTGTTATCCTGTACTTTATGCATAACATCAGCAAATAATGGCGCGCAAGATACAACTTTTATTTTAGAAGTCTTCTTTTTTAAAGGAATGGTATCTGAAACAATTAACTCTGTTAATGCCGAATTTTCAATTTTCTCGTAAGCCCCTCCTGATAATATTGGGTGAGTACAAATTGCTCTTACGCTTAAAGCTCCTCTTTCTTTCATTAAATTAGCTGCATGTGCTAATGTACCTCCTGTATCAATCATATCATCTACCAAAATCACATTTTTGCCTTCAACATCTCCAATTAACTCCATATGGCCAATTACGTTTGCCTTTTTACGTTGCTTATAACAAATTACAACATCTGAAAGCAAATGCTTAGAATAGGCATAAGCTCTTTTTGAACCACCCATGTCAGGCGATGCAATTGTTAAATTATCTAACTTTAAACTTTCTATATATGGCATAAAAATAGTAGATGCAAACAAATGGTCTACAGGTTTTTCAAAAAATCCTTGAATTTGATCTGCATGCAAATCCATTGTCATAATTCTTGTTGCTCCTGCAGATTCTAAAAGCTTTGCTACTAATTTTGCTCCAATGGCAACTCTAGGTTTATCTTTTCTATCTTGTCTAGCCCAACCAAAATAGGGCATAACTGCTGTAATATGTCTTGCAGAAGCTCTTTTTGCAGCGTCACACATCAATAACATTTCCATTAAATTGTCTGCATTTGGAAATGTAGAACCAATAATGAAAACTCGCCTACCCCTTACAGATTCTTCAAAAGCCGGTTGAAACTCTCCATCACTAAAATAAGTTGTTATTACGTTTCCCAATTCTGTGTTATATTCCTTAGCTATATTTTCAGCTAAAACTGTACTCTGTCTGCATCCAAAAAGTTTTGGTGCAAGTTGACTAGTTGTCATAAAATAAGGTTTTTTGTTGTGTTGTTGTTCGTTTACAAAAGTAAAAATTAATTGTTGAGTGTGAAATTAAATTTTCTACTTTAAAAACTAAAAATATTTAGTAGATTTGCAAACCAATTTGGTTTAGGCTCAAGTGGCGGAATTGGTAGACGCGCTGGATTCAAAATCCAGTTCTTTCGAGAGTGTGGGTTCGATTCCCACCTTGAGTACAAAAGAAAACCTCAATTTATTGATATTCATTAATTTGAGGTTTTTTATTTTTATAATTTGTACGATTTCTGTTTTGTGTATAAAAAAGAAAGTTGTTTCAAGGCTTCATTTCGTGAATTACTCCAAATAGCTACCAATATTAGAATACCTGCCTTGTAATTACCAACTTTTTAAACTTTGGGTATTAGTAATCTTATTTTGTTATTGACTTATAAGTAAACTCCACAGAAAATTAGTCAGCTAGCCAAAAACAACCAGGGTTATTATTTTGTAATGTTGGTTTGTAATCTCTTATTTTTAGTTATATCTAATTACCCGTTTTAGGACTTTGAACTGGATGAAATTCAAAATGGTAGTTGAGAATTAAAAGATAAAAGTACATAGGTATTGACCTTCTATTTGAAATAGATATTATAGATAACGATACGTTTATGGTAACTGAAGAATAAGGAGAAAAAAGGAAATTTGGGTTCGTGACGTTAAATCAATGGTGGATTCATTTTATTTTTTTTTATAAAGAATACCTGTTGTAGTTTTTTAAAATAGCTGTGTTTACAAAACTGTTGAAAAAAACAAATTAAATTGACTTAGGTTTCTTTAGGTTTTTAGAATTAGTTTTTTGGGAAGATTCTCTAATAATTAATTTAGCATCTAAAATTATCTTATTTAAACTGTAATTTAAACTGCCTTGCTTGGAATATTCTAAAAAAGTTTCGGCCGCAATTCTTCCTATTTGAGAACTATGTTGATCAACACTTGAAATTTTTGGAGATACCATATCTGTAAAAGGCTCATCTCCAAAACCTACCAAAGCAATAGTACTAGGCACTTCTATATTTTTTTCTTTTAATACTTCCAACGCACCTAATGCTGCATAATCACTAGCAATATACACAGCGTCTGGTCTATTTTGCAACTCGAGAAGTTGAAGCATTTTCTTCCTCCCGTCTTCAATTGTTAAACTGCTTTCTAATAGCATTTTTTTGTTAAAAGGCAGGTCATGCTTTTTTAAAGCATCTTCATAACCTCTAATTCTATTATTATATATTCTAGTATGCTTAAAGCCACCAATATGCGCAATCCTTTTGCAACCTTGTTCTACTAAATGGTCAACTATTCTATGACTGCTATCATAATCATCAATTCCAATATAATCAACATTCAAGTCATTTTCACCTCTATCAAATGTAATTAAAGGTATTCCTGCATTTTTAACTTTTTCATAATAATCTAAATTTACAGTTTCGTTTGCCATGGAGGCAATAATGCCATCAACTTGGGTAAATAACAAAGCATTAATATTAGCACATTCTTTTTTGTAAGACTCATTAGAATGTGTAATAATAATATTGTAACCTTCTTTATTCAAGACTTCTTCAATATTTTGAATGACTGATGAGAAATAATTACTGTTCGTTTTTGGCACAATTACACCAACTAATTTACTTTTTCCACTTCTTAGCGCACTTGCTAAATAATTGGGTTGATAATTTAGATTTTGGGCAACTTGTTTTACCGCTTTTTTTGTTTTTTCGCTAATTCTAGGGTCGTTATGTAGTGCTTTAGAAACAGCAGCGGCAGATATATTTAATACATTTGCAATATCTTTTATAGTCGTTTTACTTTTTTTTGTCAAATTTATATATATTTGCTTAAACGTTTAAACAAATATACTGTTTCATTCAGAACAATCAAAATAATCATCAAATTGAAAGTTTTGATTTTTTTATAATGTAATGGTTAAACGTTTAACCAAATTAAACTAACAAATTAATATTTATAAAAAATGGGAAAAGTAGTAACATTTGGGGAAATCATGTTAAGATTAGCCCCTCAAGGATTTTTAAGATTTTCACAGGCTAATAATTTTGATGTTGTTTATGGTGGAGGAGAATCTAACGTGGCAGTTTCTTTGGCAAATTATGGTGTTGATGTAGATTTTGTAACACGTTTACCAAAAAATGATATTGGAGAGTGTGCAATGATGGAAATGCGTAAAAGAGGTGTTAATGTAAACAAGACAGTTTGGGGAGGAGATCGTTTAGGAATTTATTTTCTTGAAACAGGAGCTGTTTCTAGAGGTTCTAAAGTTGTTTATGATCGTGCTCATTCTGCAATTGCAGAAATAAAACTAGGAATGATTGATTGGGATACTGTTTTTGAAGGTGTTGAATGGTTTCATTGGACAGGAATTACTCCGGCAATTTCTCAAGGTGCGGCAGATGTTTGTTTAGAAGCTGTAAAAGTGGCTAGCTCAAAAGGAGTAACAATTTCAACAGATTTAAATTATAGAGCAAAACTTTGGAAATATTGTGATGATTCACATAGAGAGAAAATAATGACAGAAATCACATCGTATTGTGATATTATTTTAGGAAACGAAGAAGATGCAGAAAAGCATTTCGGAATTCATCCAGAAGGTTTAGATGTACATAAACATGGACATGATTTAAAAGCTGAGGCTTTTTTATCAGTATGTAAACAAATGATGGAGAAATTTCCAAGAGCTAAAAAAGTAATCACAACTTTAAGAGGATCTATTTCTGCTTCACATAATACTTGGGCTGGAGTTTTATATGATGGTTCTAAAATGTACGAAACACGTCAATATCAAATTACTGATATTGTAGATAGAGTTGGTGGTGGAGATTCTTTTATGGGAGGATTAATTTACGGGTTATTAAAATATCCTAAAGACGATCAAAATGCTTTAGATTTTGCAGTTGCAGCCTCTTGTTTAAAACATACAATTAAAGGAGATGCTAACTTAGTAACTTTTGCAGAAGTAGAAAAATTAATGGGAGGTGATGCTTCAGGGCGTGTAGCAAGATAAATTTTAAAAAAATGGCACAATATTCAAGATTAGAGGTAGCACAGGTTATGAAAAATACAGGATTAGTTCCTTTATTTTTTAATAGCGATATAGAAAAAAGTAAAAAAGTTTTAAAAGCTTGTTATGATGGCGGAGCTAGATTATTAGAATTTACCGCTCGTGGAGACTTTGCTTTAGAAGTTTTTGCACAATTAACAAAGTACGCCATTTCAGAATTACCAGGAATGATTATGGGAGTTGGTTCTGTAACAGATGCAGCAGCAGCTTCACTATACATGCAAAATGGAGCTAATTTTATTGTTACTCCAGTTTTCATTTGCAAAAATATTGCCGAGTTATCATTAATAGCACATGCAGTATTTGTTGAAGTTTCACCAGGATCTATAGTATATTGATTACCATCTAAAGTTAAATAATCTAACATTTTTTTTGCAACTCT
>CAJWAC010000020.1 GCA_913020555.1 uncultured Polaribacter sp.
AATGCTCGAAAGGAAAATAAAAAAAAGAGGTGCTAAAAGATTTTTGAACGAAATCGCGTCACGCTAAAAGCGTGAAGATCGCAGGTTCGAATCCTGCCACCCCGACAAAAAAGCTGAAATCCTAAGATTTTGGCTTTTCTTATTTTATAATAATGTGCACTGTTTATATTCTTTTTTCTAAGCAATTACAAAAGTATTATGTCGGATACTCAAGCAAAAATGCACAAGACAGACTGAAAGAACATCTCTACAATCACAAAGGGTTTACTGCTAAAGCAAAGGATTGGAACATCATTTATAAAATAGAAATGAATTCAAAATCTGAAGCATTAATGCTCGAAAGGAAAATAAAAAAAAGAGGTGCTAAAAGATTTTTGAACGAAATCGCGTCACGCTAAAAGCGTGAAGGTCGCAGGTTCGTATCCTGCCACCCCAACTATTTTAAACATATAATTTGCATAAAACCTTGGTATTCTTATCAAGGTTTTTTAGTTTTAAAAATCCTGCAAACCCCATGGAATTTTAAAGACTAATTACATTATGCTACAAATAGCAAACCAAAAAAAGATCGCCGAATTAAATAAATTTTTATTTCACTAAAAAAGAATTGTTACAGCAATTACAGTAGAAGAAATTAGGCGTATATGCAGTATTTTTATCATAAAACATGGTGCTTTTTAGTATATAATCTCATTTTAACATACCATAAAAATGAATTTGTCTACCTTTAATACGTTCTAAACAGCATACATTTAAATTTTAGTATTCATTTAATACCTATTTATTTTGACAGTAAAGAAGTTTACGCTTTGCATATTATTAGCTGTAATTCATTTTGAATATTACTGTCAAACCCAACCCACTTTCCAAAAAATAGACCAATCTCAAGGATTGTCAAGTTCTAGAATAACAGGAATTGTAAAAGAAGAAAAAGGTTTTGTTTGGATCAGTACTTCAAATGGTTTAAATAGATATGATGGTTATAGTCTAAAGGTTTATAACAAGCAAAACAGTAACATAGAGTCTAACGATATTTCTAGTCTTTATCTAGATCGTAAAAATAGAATTTGGCTTACAACTCCTGGGAGTGGATTAAATTTATATGATCGTATCAATGATAAATTTATATCTTACAAAAACTCACAAGAAAAAGAATTCTCTATCATTTCTAACAGAATAAATATTTTAACAGAAAGAGAAGATGGACTTTTTTGGATTGGTACAGAAAAAGGGTTGAGTTTATTTGATTATGATAAAAACACAAATTACATTTCCAGAAAAGATATCTGAACATCCTGCAAATTGGGACTTTGTAAGTACCCAAACCTACAGTACAAAAATTGTAGAAAATGAACCTAATGTTGTTTTATATGACGCTATTAAAGACAATTTCAAAAATTTTCTATGGCCAAGACAATGGTATGCAATGCAATATAAGATTGAAAAAAAATTACATAAAGTAACTTCAAAAGACTATCTAAGTATTTATACTGATAGCTTAATTAAGGAATTACCAGACTTATCCTTTAAAATTTTATTGAATGACATTGCAAAGCGTTCGCAAAATAGTTTAGTAAAGACTACTTCCATAGTTTTAACTGCTTTTACGAGAGCTAAAAAAAGGCAGAAAGTTCAAGTTGGCCTACAATTAAAAAACGGACAGGTTTTTGGGAAAGTTATTGAATTAACTTCCAATAAGAAAGATATTATCATCCCATTTCATGAACTAGAAAATGTTTCGCAAGTAGTATTACCAAAACCATTTCCTCCTTTCCAATCCTATTTTTTAAACTCCTTAGCAAATTCAAAATTTGATGTTAAAGATCTTGAAGCCATTCAAATTTCAATTGGTCCTGAAATCAAAAAAGAAAATTATAATAAACCACAACAAGTATTTATCAATAAAATAGTTTTACAATAAATGAAAATAATTCACCCCACAATTTTTATAATACTTATTTCGAGTATCATTGGATGTACAAAAAGCACCAAGTTTAGCTCAAGTAAAGAAAAATTTAATTCAGATTGGTATTTTACAAAAGTAGAAAATGAAGCTGTCTCCGATCATACCTTTATAAATGAGGAAGCATTTACAGCTTGGCAAAAAATAAGTCTACCGCACACACCACATATTGAGCCTAAAATTGTAAATAATCAATGGCAAGGCATCAGTTGGTACAAAAAAGAATTTTTACTACCACATTCTAAAAAGGGGAAAAAATTATTTTTGCATTTTGAGGGCGCCATGAATATTGCAGAAGTTTGGGTTAATAACAAAAAACTTATCACACATCATGGGGGCTATTTGCCTTTTGTGGTTGATTTTTCTGACGTTGCTAATTTTGATAAAGAAAACACTATTGCTGTAAAACTAAACAATAAAGACAACCCAATAACAGGACCTAAACCTCTAGAAAAATTAGATTTCAACACGTATGGCGGTATCTATAGAAATGTTTGGTTGGTTACTAAAAACAAACTCTATATTACAGATCCAATTCTAGAAAATAAAACTGCAAGTGGTGGCATTTTTGTACAGTACAATAACGTTTCAAAAGAAAAAGCCACTATACACATTAAAACGCATCTTAGAAATGAAAATAGCACATCAAAAACTATTTACATCTCACATTCTTTAATTTCTAATGATAGTATCGTAAAAAATATAAAGAGCAAAAAAATCAATTTAGCGGCAAATTTTGATAAAGAAATAGTCTTAGAATTACCTGTTGAAAACCCTAAATTATGGTGTCCAGATTTTCCAAATTTATATGTTTTAAAAACAGTAGTTAATGAAAATAATACAGTTGTGGATACTGAGAAAACGACAATCGGTATCAAAACAATGGAATTTAAAGGTCAAGACTTTTACTTAAATGGTAAGAAAACGTTTTTACGAGGCGTAAATCGTCATCAAGAATACCCTTATATTGGTTACGCCCTTTCTGACAATGCCAACTACAGAGATGCTAAAAAAATTAAAGATGCTGGATTTGATTATGTAAGACTATCGCATTATCCGCAAAGCAAAGCATTTATGAATGCCTGTGATGAGTTGGGTTTAATTAATATCAACGCCATTTTAGGCTGGCAATACTTTAGTGAAAATAAAGCATTTCAAAAACATATTTTTCAAACCGCTAAAGATTTAATTCGCAGAGATCGAAATCATGCATCTGTGATGGCTTGGGAAGTTTCTTTAAACGAATCTTGGATGCCAGAAACCTTTATAGATTCCTTAACTACAATTGCTAAAAAAGAATATCCTGGAAATCAAAACTTTACTGCAGGCTGGCAATCTTATGGTTATGATATTTACCTACAAGCAAGACAACATCGTCTAAAACACTATGATAAAAACTTAAAAAAACCTTATAATGTTTCTGAATATGGAGATTGGGAATATTACGCTATGAATGCTGGTTTACATCAGGATTCGTGGGGTGATTTGTTACAACAAGAAAGATCTAGTAGACAGTTGCGCTCGGCAGGAGAAAAAGCTTTACTGCAACAGGCTACAAACATACAAGAAGCGCACAATGATAATTTAAAAACACCTGCGTTTTCTGACGGTTACTGGGTAATGTTTGATTATAATAGAGGTTATGCCAATGATTTAGAGGCCTCAGGGATTATGGATTTATTTCGTATTCCCAAACCAATGTATTATTTTTACAAAAGTCAAAGGGATGCAGACAATCCTAACGGCAAACCAATGATTTATATTGCAAACCAATGGAAAGAAGATAGCCCTTTAGATATTCGAATTTTTAGCAACTGCGAAGAGGTTGAACTTTTCTTAAATGGAAAATCCTTGGGAAAACAAAAATCTGATAATAATAGAATTTCAGATAAAATAAACCATCCTCCATTTACCTTTAATCTGTCAAAATATCAGAAGGGAAATTTAGAAGCAAAAGGATTTATCAATAATAAAATTGTTGCAAATCATACTGTAAAAAGTCCTAATAAACCGCAGAAAATTGAATTAAAAATTGATAAAAGCAGTTATGAAATTGATAAAAAAAATAATGATGTAGTTTTACTGTATGCCAATATTATGGACGAAAATGAAACTATTATAACAAATTCTTTAGATAGTGTAAAATTTACTTTAGAGGGTAATGCAGAATTAATAGGTGAAAATCCTGTAAAATTGGAAGCTGGTACAGCAAGCATACTTTTAAAAGTATCAAAAAAATCTAAAAATCTAAAAATTACTGCATCGACAAGTAAAACAAATTTTAATGATATAATTTCAATTCAATAAAAAATGAAAAAAATTATTGTAATCTTTCTGTTGTGTTTCTCAAACATTTTAGTGTCTCAATCTATAGAAATTACTGGGTTCAATGAAAATCCGCTTCAGGTAAGTCCCTTGTTAGGCTCAGATTTAATTGTTAATTTTAAATATACCAGTGAAGCAGGATCCACTGGGAATAACATTTTTATAGGTTTAGAAATTTTAGACAGTAACAACCAATATGTTAGTTATATTAATGGAGTTACATTAAATAATCAGCAAGCAGGCACTAATGTAGAAAAATCTGCGGCATTCTTTGTGGGAAGTGTTCATAAACCTTCAGAAGATTTACCAGCAGGTCATTATTATCAAGTAAAAGCTATTTTATATCAGAGCGGCGGTTGGGTAGAAAATGCGTGGGCTGGTTATTGGAACTCTCCAAAAACAGAATTAGAAAACTCAAATGATTACAATTTTAGCGCCAAAACAATAGCAAAAGGGGCAGATATAAGTTGGATGACAGAAATGGAAGACCAAGGTTATACTTGGAAAGATAATGATGGTAATACAAAAGAATTATTGCCCTTACTAAAAGAATATGATATAGACGCTGTGCGTCTGAGAGTTTGGGTAAATCCAGAAAACTCTAATGCCAATGGCTGGTGTGATATTGATGATATGGTGGTTAAAGCAGAAAAGGCGCATGCTAACAATCAAGATATTTTAATTTGCATACATTATAGTGATTGGTGGGCAGATCCAGGTCAACAAACCAAACCTGACGCCTGGACTAATTATTCTTTATCACAATTAGAAACAGCAGTTGCTAACCATACAACGGCTATTCTAAACGCTTTAGATGCCAAAGGCATTACCCCTAAATGGATTCAGATAGGGAACGAAACCAATGATGGTATGTTATGGACCACTGGAAAAGCATCTACAGGAGGTTTTGCTAATTATGCTAAATTTTTAAATGCCGGTGCCAATGCTGTAAAAACATTTAATAGCAGCATTAAAACAATTTTACACATTTCTAATGGATATGATAACTCGTTCTTTAGATGGAGTATCGATAGTTTAATCAGCAATGGTTTTCAACAGAATCAGTTTGATATTATAGGCATGTCTTTATATCCTGATGAAAACAATTGGAAAACTTATGTGGATGCCACTTATAATAACATGATTGATTTAAAATCGCGTTATAACAAAGATGTAATGATGGTAGAAATTGGTTTTTCTAATAGTAGACCAGACATAACCTATCAATATATTACTTATATGATAGAAAAAACCAAACAAGCAGAAGGTTTAGGAGTATTTTATTGGGAACCCATTGCAAGAAGCCCATTTGTGAATTACGGCAAAGGAGCTTGGGATGCTGATGGCAGCCCTTCAGTTGCCATGGATGCATTTATAGATAAGTCAGCCCTAAGTGCGGATACAGTTAACCTTTCAACTGATGCCTTATATATTTTTCCAAATCCTACACGTAATCTAATTACAGTGAACTCAACAGAAACCACAATAAATAGTTTGAAATTGTACAATACAAATGGAAATTTGTTAATTGATAAAAAAGGGAATCAACATAAGTTAGAATTGGATTTATCTAAACTAGCAACGGGTATTTATTTCTTAAACATTAACCATAATGTTGTAAAAAAGATAATTAAACAATAACCTTCAACATCCCATAACATGCAAATATTCACATTCCTAGCATTCACAATCTTAGTTGCTGTAATTTCTTATTTAGCAACAAGAAAAACAGCTGAAACCTCATCTGATGGTTATTTTTTAGGAGGCAGAAGTTTAACCGCAGGCGTTATTGCAGGTTCATTATTGCTTACCAATTTATCTACAGAGCAAATAGTAGGTTTAAATGGAGCTGCCTACACTAGTGGTTTATCTGTTATGGTCTGGGAAACATTAGCTGCCATAGCCATGGTAGTTACAGCCATTTATCTGCTCCCAAAATATTTAAAAAGTGGTCTTACCACTGTTCCTGGTTTTTTAGAAAAAAGATATGATGTTACTACAAAAACACTAACCTCAATATTATTCTTAACAGGTTATGTAGTTGTACTTTTACCCGTTATTTTATATTCTGGTTCACTAGCAATTAGTGGCATGTTTGATGTACCCTCTTTATTAGGAGTAACACATACACAATCTATATGGATTTGTGTGTGGGGAATAGGTATAATTGGCTCTATTTACGCTGTTTTTGGAGGTTTAAAGGCGGTTGCCGTTTCAGATTCAATAAATGCCATTGGTTTATTAATTGGTGGTATTCTTATTCCTTTTTTTGGATTATTACTCATTGGTGATGGCGATTTCTTTGATGGATTGCATATACTAACAACTCAAAATCCAGAAAAATTCAACTCTATTGGTGGTAAAACAGATCCGGTTCCATTTTACACTATTTTTACAGGGATGATGCTGGTTCAATTATTCTATTGGGGCACAAATCAGCAAATTATTCAAAGAGCTTTAGGAGCAAAAGATTTAAAAGAAGGGCAAAAAGGATTATTATTAGCTTCATTTATTAAAATTTTAGGACCAATAATAGTGGTACTCCCAGGTTTAATTGCCTATCATATTTTTGAAGGCAATCTAGAAACAGCTGATAGCGCCTACCCAATGTTGGTTAAAAAAGTATTACCAAAAGAGTGGGTTGGATTTTTTGCGGCCGTTTTATTTGGTGCCATATTAAGTTCATTTAATAGTGTTTTAAACAGCTCTGTAACTTTATTTGGAATTGACGTTTACAAACAACATATAAATACAAATGCAGATGAAAAAACTGTAGTTAAATATGGAAAAACTTTTGGAGTTCTGCTTGCCATTGCTGCAATGTGTATTGCTCCTTTAATTGCAAATGCCGGGAGTCTATTTGATTATTTACAAGAAATAAACGGTATCTATAGCATTCCAATATTAACGATAATTGTGGTTGGATTCACTACTAAAAAAGTACCTGCAATAGCTGCTAAAATTGGTTTGTTATCCGGTTGTGCATTGTATATTATTAGCCAATTTTTACTACAACCTTATTTTATAAATGCGGCTTTAACAGATGCTAACGTACAAGGAATAACTGAATCCTCTGAATTGGCTTTAATCAAATCACAAGCCTATCCGCACTTTTTAGACATTATGGCAATATTATTTGTACTAAATATTTTAATTATGTTAGTTATAGGTAAATTGAAACCTAGAAAAATTGCATTCCGCCAAAAGTACACGCAACAAGTAAATATTGCTCCTTGGAAATATGTTCATATTACTGGAATAGGTATAAGTTTAATTGTGGTATTCATCTATATATATTTTGCATAATATGAAAAAGAAAGTATTGGTTACTGGAGGTTGTGGTTACATTGGTTCTCACACAGTTGTAGCGTTAATTCAAAATAATTTTGAGGTAATTATTATTGATGATTTATCAAATTCAAATGCACAAACCCTAAATAATATTAAAAAAATAACGGGTGTAAAGCCTACTTTTTGTGAATGTGACTTAAAAGACATTCATCATGTTAAGAATGTTTTAAAATATAATAAAAATATAGAGGCTACCATTCATTTTGCCGCATATAAAGCCGTTGGAGAATCTGTTGCTCAACCTCTTTTATATTATCAAAATAATTTAGTAAGCCTCATCAATATTTTAATTTCTCAATTAGAATTAGGAAATATCAATTTTATATTCTCTTCGTCTGCAACGGTTTATGGCAATCCAAAAAAACTTCCAATTACAGAAGAAAACCAAACTGAAAGACCGTTTTCTCCTTATGGCAATACCAAAAAAATAGCAGAAGAAATTTTAGAAGATTTATCTAAAGTAAATGCTGAATCCAATATGATTTCTTTACGTTATTTTAACCCTATAGGAGCTCATGAATCAGGATTAATTGGCGAATTGCCAACTGGTATTCCTAATAACTTAATGCCTTACATTACACAAACTGCTATTGGGTTAAGAGAAAAGTTATCCGTTTATGGCAACGACTACCCTACTCCAGATGGCACCCCTATTAGAGATTATATTCATGTTGTAGATTTAGCAAAAGCTCATGTAAAAGCACTAAAAAGACAGTTACAACAAAAACAAGAAAAAAACTTTGAAACTTTTAACTTGGGAACAGGAAATGGATATTCTGTTTTAGAAATCATTAAAACTTTTGAGAAAGTTTCAAATAAAAAATTAAACTACGAAATTGTAGAAAGAAGAAATGGTGATGTACCTTCATTATATGCAAACGCTAAATTAGCCGAACAGAAATTATCATGGAAAGCAAATAAAAATCTTGAAGAAATGATTGCCTCTTCTTGGTTATGGGAACAAAAAGCTAGACACCAAACCTTATAATATGTTTACAATTCAGAGCACTATAGAAGAAGGATTACCCATTATTATACTGCAAAATAAAAGCAATGCTACTTCCGCAAAAATTAGTTTAAATGAAGGTGGCAGACTTAAAGATTTAAAAATTAAGACGATTATTTTAATCAAAGAAATTCCAGAGTTTGATTATAGTGCCTCGTATGCTTCTTCAATTTTGTTTCCTTTTGTAGGCAGAATGGCAGAGGGAAAATATAGCTATCAAAATAAAGAATATCAATTAAATTGCAATGACAATAGCAATAATGCTTTGCATGGTTTAGTTTACAATAAAAAATTTAACGTTGTAAAAGAAACAAAAAATATAAACTGTGCCTCAGTTGTAATTAACTATGAAGAAACGAATGAAAATTTAGGATTTCCTTACAAGTTTAATCTTCAATTAACTTATACACTTTTTGAAAATGAGATTAGGCTATCTGTAATAATTAAAAATATAGATCACAAAACCTTCCCTTTTACTTTGGGTTGGCATCCTTATTTTTTTTGTGACAAACTATCTAGGAGCACTTTAGAGTTTGAAAGCAATCAAAAAATTAAATTCAACGAAAACTTAATTACAGAAAAAGTAATTGCACATAAAACCGAAAAACACTTTAAAATTAAAGACCAACAATTAGACGATTGTTTCATCTTAAATGCTAATACTATTGATTTTTTAACACCAGATTATCATATTAAAATTTCATCCAATCAATCAGAAAACTATTTACAATTATACACTCCAAAAGATTTACCGCTTATTGCAATTGAACCCATGACAGGTATTTCTAACAGCTTTAACAACAACATTGGATTGCAACAGTTAGCTCCAAATCAAAAACATTCTACAACATGGAATGTGAAATTGAATTCATAATAAAGCCGCTTACAAAATGAATACTCTATTAATTAAACAAGTTAAAGAAGCGTTTTTAACAACTTTTAAAGCCGATCCTATATTGATTTTTTCGCCAGGAAGAATCAATATTATTGGAGAACATACAGATTATAATCAAGGCTTTGTTTTTCCGGCAGCCGTTAATAAAGGTATTGCAGCAGCCATACAAAAAAGTGATACAAATAAAAGTGTTGCTTACGCTATTGATAAAGAAAGTAAAATAACGTTTGATTTAGAAAACTTAAAACCCTCTAAAGAAGGAAACTGGGAAAATTATGTTTTTGGGGTGGTGGCAGAAATACAAAATAAAAATAAAGTTATTGGTAATTTTAATATTGCTTTTAAAGGAAATATTCCTGGAGGTGCAGGTATGTCTTCATCAGCAGCATTAGAAAATTCTGTTGTTTTTGGTTTAAACGAACTTTTTAATTTGGGCTTAACCAAACAAGAAATGATTTTAATATCACAAAAGGCAGAACACAATTATGTAGGTGTTAAATGTGGCATTATGGATCAATATGCTAGTATGTTTGGCATTAAAGACCATGCATTACATTTAGATTGCAGAACAACAACATCTAAGCCTTATAAAATTGATTTTAAGGATCATCAATTAATGCTCATAAACACAAATGTAAAGCACAGCTTGTCTGATAGTGCATATAATGATAGACGTTCTGCTTGCGAAAATATTTCTGAATTGTTAGGAGTTACATCTTTAAGAGATGCTACAGAAGCAGATTTAGAAAAAATAATTGATCAAGTTACTCCTACTAATTTTCAAAAAGCATTATATGTAATACAAGAGATTGCTAGAACTAGAAAAGCAGCAAAAGCTATTGAAAACAATGATTTAGAATTATTGGGTGCTTTAATGTATCAATCGCACGAAGGTTTATCTAACCAATATAAAGTAAGCTGTGAGGAGTTGGATTTTTTAGTTTCACAAGCTAAAAAAAACAACTATGTTTTAGGAGCTAGAATGATGGGAGGAGGTTTTGGTGGATGCACTATTAACTTAATTTATAAAAAAGAAGCAAAGAATTTTGCAGAGGCAACTTCAAAGGCTTTTAAGAACACATTTGATAACGAATGTTCTGTCTATTTTGTAGCAATATCACAGGGAACACATATCGTAAATTAAGTAATCAGAAAGAAAATAACACCAATGGAAAATACAAATTTGCAAGATTATTCTCATAAAAGATATAATATTTTAACTGGAGAATGGGTTTTGGTTTCTCCACACAGAGCAAAACGTCCTTGGCAAGGTCAGAATGAAGAAATTTCAGCAGAAAAAAGACCCTCTTATGACGAAAATTGCTATTTGTGCCCAACCAATACGAGAATTAATGGTGAAATAAATCCCGACTATAAAGATGTTTTTATATTTACCAACGATTTTGCTGCTCTTCAAAAAGACTCCCCTGCATTCGAAGTAAATGACGGTTTATTAATTGCCAAAAGTGAAACCGGTATTTGTAAGGTTATCTGTTTTAGTCCAGATCATTCTAAAAGTTTAGCTGAAATGGAAGTTGAAGAGATTAAAAAAGTATTAAATGCTTGGCAAAAAGAATATGCAGAATTAGGTAAAAATGCAATGATCAACTATGTGCAAATTTTTGAAAACAAAGGTGCTGTAATGGGATGCAGCAATCCGCATCCTCATGGACAAATTTGGAGTCAGTCTAGCTTACCAAACGAAGTCTATAAAAAAGATATTCATCAAAAATTATATTATAGTAAAAAGAAACGAAGCCTTTTAGGTGATTATGTATTACAAGAATTAGAAGCAAAAGAAAGAGTTATTTATGAAAATAATAATTTTGTAGCCTTAACTCCTTTTTGGGCCGTTTGGCCTTTTGAAGTTATGATTGTGCCTAAAAAAGCGAAAAAAAATATCATTGAACTTTCTTATGTAGAAGTCAAAAACTATGCTGAAATAATTTCTGTAATTACAAAAGCTTATGATAAATTATTCAATGTTTCCTTTCCTTATTCAAGTGGCATTCATCAAGCTCCAACAAATGGAGCAGAAAATGAACACTGGCATTTTCATATGAGTTTTTACCCGCCTTTATTGCGTTCTGCAACTGTTAAGAAATTTATGGTAGGTTATGAAATGTTTGGATCGCCTCAAAGAGATATTACTGCAGAAATAGCGGCTAAAAGATTAAGAGATTTAATTTAGTCATGAGTTTCAATAAGACTTTAACGCTTCAAATACAGCAAAATTATTACACTAGCTTTTAATATGTACAGGTACTGAAAATGATGTAATTAAAATTAATATCAGAATAAAAAAAATAATGTAAAAACAAGATTCATCTCAAAAACAGCTTTGAAAACAAGCATTTTATGTATCAATTCGAATTAATTTTAGTTAAAATTAAATAGCCACAATTAATAATTTAATATTATTTTGTGACCATTAATCAGTAATACATTTATGTTTAAGTTTTTTCTGGTATTTACTCTTTTAGCAAATTATTCTTATGCTTCTAATCATATAGATTCGTTATTAATAACGTTAGAATCTAAAATGAACAATCGTTTGATTTTTGACAATGGTAAAGAAAAAACAATTGACAATTACAAAACAATATTGGCTGACTCGCTTCTAAAGGATGAAACAAGATTTCTTATTACAAAAAAACTTATTTACGAACTTGAGTATTATAGCTTTGATGCTGCCTTATATTATTCTTTAGAAAACCAAAAATTAGCAAGTAAAATAAATAACCCAATATTTATTTCTGAATCGAAAATTTTAATTGCAAAAATTTTAATTGAATCTGGGAGATATAAAGAATCTTTAGATATTTTGAATGAAATTCAAAGAAAAAAAATCCCTTCTGAATTACTTTCAAGTTATTTCTTTTCTTTAAAAGAAGGATATTCTGAACTTAGTTATTATTCCTCTATTCAAAAGAATAAAGATATTTATTATCAATTGTATAATAAATATCAAGATTCTCTATCTAACATACTTCCAAAAAGTTCTGATGAAATTTTAAGACTAAAAGAAAAAGAGTTCAGAGATAATAGACAATTGGATGAAGCTTTAAAGGTAAACGAAATACGCATTAAGGGTAAAAAAAGTGGAACTCGATTATTTTCATTAATTACTTTTGAAAGGTCTTTATTATATGAATTGGCTAAAAATAGACCTCAGGAAAAAAAATATTTAATACTCTCTGCCATTTCTGATATTGAAGCTTCAGTAAAAGATAACGCTTCCTTATCAAAGCTTGCAATGATATTCTATAAAGAGAATAAAATATACAAAGCACATAAGTATATTAATTTTTCTTTAGATGATGCTAAGTTTTTTAATTCGAAATTAAGATTCATTAATTTATCAAAAATATTAACTCTAATTACTGAAGCTTATGAAAAACAAAGTGATCATCAGAAAAATAAACTTACCAATTCACTATATTTTATAAGTGCTCTAGCTGCTTTCTTGTTTTTTACTTTAATATTTATCTACAAACAAAATAAAAACCTATCTATTGCCAGAAAACAATTGAAAAATAATAATGCAGAACTAAAAAACTTAAATAGCCAACTAAATAATTCAAATAATGAATTAAAAGACTTGTATCAAAAGCTTTTAAAAGCTGATTTAGTTAAGGAAAAATATGTTGGTACTTTTTTAAACTTATATTCAGACTATATTAATAAGTTAGATTTGTATAGGAAATTGGTAAAAAAACATATCAAACTAGACAGAATAGATGAATTATTAAAAATAACAGAGTCCAAACAAGTTATCGATACTGAAATTAAAATATTTCATAAAAACTTTGATGAATCCTTCTTGCATATTTATCCAAATTTTATTGATCAATTTAATAAACTATTAAAAAAAGACAAACAGGTAACATTAAAAAAAGGGGAACTTTTAAATACTGAATTAAGAATTTACGCTCTAATTAGATTAGGCATAAATAATAGCGATCAAATTGCAACTATCTTAAGATATTCCGTAAGTACCATTTACAACTACAGAGTAAAACTAAAAAACAATTCTTTACATACTAGAGATAATTTTGAAGATGAAGTAAAAAAAATATCTTAGAGTAAATAGTTCTATTTTATTTATTTAAACACTACTAAGACTTATAAATTTACTACTTTATTAAATCAAAAATAATATATAACTACTTCAATTACATTTATTTAAATAAAAAATAAATTACAAACCACTACTTTTTATTATTTAATTTCTTTTTAAACTCACCTACTTATTTAATTTTACTCGAAAGTTAAAATACTCTAGAATAAAGTTAAATAAGCATAAACTATATGATAATTATAAAATTAATCATGAATACATTTAATGTAAATGAAAGTTTGAAGATTAGAAAATTAATACTTTCATTAGTAATTATAGTCATTTCAACTTTTGCATATTCACAAACAACGCTTCAAGGGAAAGTTACAGATAAGTCAAATGAATTACTCTTTGGAGTATCTGTAGTTCTCAAAGGTTCAATAAATGGGGTAACCACAGATTTTGACGGTGTATTCAAATTTAAAAAAAGCATACCAAACAATGCTGTTTTAATATTTAGTTATTTAGGAATGAAAACTAAAGAGATAAATGTAAATGGAAGAACGTATATAGAGGTTATACTTGAAGAAGATGCTGAACAGCTCGATGAAATAGTTGTTGTTGGTTATGGTGCACAGGTAAAAAAAGATATTACTGGTAGTGTATCAACAGTTAAGGCAGAAACTTTAGAGTCTAGAGGAAATAGTCAATTGGGTGCTCTTTTACAAGGCCAAGCCACAGGAGTAAAGGTTTTATCAAGTTCTGGTAAGCCTTCCCAAGGTTTTAGTGTAAGAATCAGAGGAACTAACTCCATAAACGCAGGTAGTGAACCTTTATATGTTGTTGATGGTGTGCCAACAACGGATACAAGGTCTATAAACCCGCAAGATATAGACGCAATAACTATTTTAAAAGATGCATCTTCCACTGCTATTTATGGAGCACAGGGTGCAAATGGAGTTGTATTAATCACTACTAAAAAAGGAAAGACATCTAAACCTTTGGTAACTTTTGACGCCTACACAGGATTTTCTCAGGTATGGAAAACCCTACCGGTTTTGAATGGTGAGCAATATAGAGATTTAATGACAGAAATGGGATTAAATACCAATTGGGAAAATTTTACTGCCATTACAGATTGGCAAAACAAGATTTTTCAAAATGGTTTATCTCAGAATTATCAATTGTCTGTTTCTGGTAAAAGCAAAAAAACAAACTACTACATATCTACAGGTTATACCGCTCAAATAGGAGCTGTTAGAAGTGCTGAGTTAGAAAGATCTAATTTTAAAATTAATTTAGATCAAGAAATTAATAATTGGTTAAAAGTAGGTTCAAGAATTGCTTATACCTCATACAGAGATGTGGATGTAAATGAAAATAATAATGTAAATGCTGGAGGGGTTTTATTAGGCGCCTTAACTACACCAAGCATTATTGATATTTTTAACAATGATGGTTCTTACACTAGTAATCCTTTTCAAAATTGGGAAAATCCTTTAGCTTCAACAGATGGTTTACAAAGAGAATATAATAGTCAACGTTTTTTAGGAAATTTATATTTACAAGCACAGTTTTTAAAGAACTTCACATATAAAGTGAATTTAGGGGTAGATAATTTCAACGGTATTTATGATTCCTTTCTAGATCCTGTTAGAACGGGTTATGGTAGAGCAATAAAAGGACAATCAATAAACAATACAAATAGCAATAAGTTTTACATCATAGAAAATACCTTAAGCTACAAAAAAGATTTTTCTAAACATAAAATAGAAGGCTTAATAGGTGCTGTTACTCAAAAATTCTTGTGGGAAAATAATTCAATAGAAACAAGAAATTTTGCTACTGAAAGTGTTACCACTCCAAATGGTGGTTCAGAAATATTTAATGCTTCTGCAACAAAATCTGAAAAAGCAAATGCCTCTTTTATCTCAAGAGTAAATTATGGTTTTAATGATAAATATTTATTAACTCTAAATTTAAGGATAGATGGTTCTAGTATTTTTGGACCTCAAAACAGGTGGGGGTATTTTCCTTCATTTTCTGCAGGATGGAGAATTTCTAATGAAAAATTCATGGAAAACATTTCATTTATAAATGATCTTAAAATAAGAGCTGGATGGGGTTTAGTGGGTAATGATCAAATTACGAATTATGCTTATTTAGGCAGAGTTGGTAGTGGAGCTAACTATCCTATTGGTGGCACTGCGCAACCAGGAACATTCCCTGCATCTATAGAAAACCTTAAATTAAAATGGGAAGAATCTGCTCAAACCAATATTGGAATAGACATCTCAATGTTAGCGAATACAATTAACCTAACAGTAGATGCTTACATTAAAAATACTAAAGACCTACTATTAAATGCTCCTTTACCAACATCATCTGGATTTAATAATGCAATTCAAAATATTGGTGAACTTCAAAATAAAGGTTTAGAATTTAGTATTAATACCGTAAATATTGATAAAGAAAATCTAAAATGGAAAACAAACTTTAATATTTCTTGGAACAAGAACAAAGTAATTAATTTAGTGGGTCAAGAATTATTTCAAGGAGGGATTGCTGGCGGAAGAGGAGAAGCTAGTTTGGTTAGAGAGGGAGAATCTTTAGGAGTCTTATATGGTTATATTTTTGGCGGTGTAGATCCACAAACTGGTAATGCATATTATGTTGATAAAGATGGAAATTCAACTTTTACTCCTACTTCAGAAGATAGAACAATTATTGGTGAAGCCAATCCAGATTTTATCTATGGGTTCTCTAATTCATTTTCATATAAAGGTATAAATCTATCAATTTTATTAGAAGGTTCACAAGGAAATGATATGCTAAATGCTACAAGAATTGAGCTAGAAGGTATGTCAGATCCTAAAAATCAATCGACTTCAGTTTTAAATAGATGGAGGCAACCAGGAGACATTACAAATATTCCTAGAGCAAGTTTTGGTAATACAGATAATTCTAGAATATCAACAAGATTTATAGAAGATGCTTCTTATATGAGAGTAAAAGCAATTACTCTTGGTTATGATTTACCTAAATCTATTATTAAGAAATTAAATATCAACTCAATTAGAATTTATGCTACTGGTGAAAATCTATTCACTTTTACAAATTATTCTGGATTGGATCCTGAAGTAAATGCTTTTGGAGGCAGCAATACTGTTAGAGGTATTGATTTTGGCACCTATCCACAAACAAGAAATATTCTTTTAGGTGCAAGTTTTAAATTTTAAAAATTACTGAATTATGAAAATATATAAATTAACTATACTCATATTATTTCAAATATTCTTTTTTTCATCTTGTGAAGACTATTTAGATTTAAGTCCAATTTCTGAGGAAACAAGTGGAAATGCTTATGAAACAAAAAATCAAATAGAAGCTGCATTAGTAGGTGCTTACGAATCTTTTCAGTCTTCTGAATATTATGTTTGGGATAATATCTTATTCCAAGACGTAAGGTCTGATAATAATTATGCAGGTGGCGATAATCCAGAAATTTTTCAGATAGATTTATTAGGAATAACACCCACGCATTCAAGATTATTTACACATTGGTCTAACATTTATAATGCAATATCAAAAGCTAACTTAGTAATAGAAAGAGTAGATTTAATTTCTGACACTACACTTACCGACGAAAGAAAAAAACAAATTACAGGAGAGGCTTTATTTCTTAGGGCCTACCATTATTTTACACTGGTAAAACTTTGGGGTGGTGTGCCACTAATCACTAAAACAATAGTATCTACAAATGCCGAAGATGTTAATATTGCTAGAGCATCTATTGATGAAGTTTATACTCAAATAATAGAAGATTTAGAAATAGCAGTTACGCTTTTACCAGACACCTATGGCAACGATGCAAGTATTAACAAAGCGCGTGCAACTTCAGGTGCTGCAAATGCATTAGGTGCTAAAGTAGAAATACAAAGACCTACTCCAAATTACACTAAGGTTTTAAACTTTATTGATGCACTAGAAAATAGCGAAGCCAATTACCAGTTAATTGAATATCCAAAATTATTTGATAGTAATAATTACAATAATGCTGAATCTATAATAGAAATACAATACTTAGGTGGAAATGAAGGCAATTACGGACCTCAATTATTATTACCACCTTCAATTTCTGGAGATTCTTGGCGAAAATTTGTAACTCCCTCTGTTGATATTGTTAATACCTTTAATGATGAAGGAGATGATATTCGAAAAAATGCCTCAATATTATTTGAAAGCGTGAATTGGGTTGATGAATATTGGGGGAATATTTCAGGAACTTCAATTCCGTTTTCTTATAAATGGAAAAATGCCAATGGTTTTGCAAGTGCAGACCGTCAATATTTACTTCGCCTTGGAGATATTATATTGATAAAAGCTGAAGCATTAAATGAATCTAATCAACTGAGTCAAGCTGTAATTGAAGTCAATCGAATTAGAAATCGAGTTGCACTGCCAAGCTTAACTCAAGCACAACAATCATCAAAAGATATTTTAAGGAATATAATTTTAAAAGAAAGAAGATTAGAACTATTCTTGGAAGGACATAGATGGGATGATTTAATTAGAAACAAACAATTAATGACCACCATGAATAATTTAGTAGAAATTGATTTAAGAACAGGTAACCCCATAAATTATAATATAACCGAAGCAAAAAAATTACTTCCAATACCTCAGCAAGAGATGGATAGAAATCCTGCATTAGTTCAAAACCCACTATAAAAGATTTAAAAATGAAACAATTCAGTAAAAATATAATCTTACTTCTAGCAACTTCCTTTTTTATAATTTCATGTGAGCAAGAAAGTAATTTAGAACCTGAAGGTTTATGGGAATTAAGTACTCCAGTTATTGAACTTCCAGAAAATAACCAAAGCTTTGTACTAGACCAAATAACGCCAAATGAAACTATTACTTTTAGCTGGTTAGCAGCAGAATCTTCGGTTGGATTTGGGGTTTCATATCAGGTTTCTATTCATGAAACAAGTGATACTAATTTCAGTAAACCTTTATATGAATTTAGTTCTGCAAGTAACGGTAAAGACCTTACTGCAATAATTTCATATCAAAAAATTGACGAAATATTATCTTATGCAGGCTATCCTGCCAATCAAGAATCAGAAATAATATGGAGTGTAAAGGCAAATAGTTTAAGTAAGTCAACTCGAGTATCTAGTATCATAAAAATTAAAAGATTTGAAAATGAAATTATACCAAATCAACTTTTCTTATCTGGAAGCGCAACTGAAGATAACGGAAATTTAGAAGATGCAATAAAACTTAAAAGATTAACTGATGCTAATGGTAATTTATCCAATATACACGAAGTTTACACGAGTTTAAAAGCTGGTGGAACCTTTGAATTTTATAGTGAAAATTCTGTACCCAGCTTACAATATGGTGGGGAAAATGGAGTAATAGAAAAAGCTGGTAATCCAATTACTGCAGAATTAGATGGCACTTATAGAATTAAAATTAATCTCGATAATAACACTTATGAATTACTAAAGATTGATTATTTTGGTATGGTCGGTAATCCAATCTCAGGAGGTTGGGGTGGTGATGAATCATTAAATTATATAGGCCAAGGTATTTGGCAAAACTCAGTTGATTTGGTAAATACTGGCGGTTTTGTATTTAGAGCAAATGGTGATTGGGCTTACTTAATAAAAAGAATTGTAGGTTCTGAAAATACAGTTATTTTTGAAAATGATGCAGCTTCACAAGGTGTGAGCTTTGAGGATATCCCTTCTAATGAAACAGGTAAATTTATAGTTACGTTAAATCTCAACTCAAATGGATATTTCTACACTTTTGAAAGAGATAACACCATAATCAATCCAATTACAGCTCCAAATTCTTTATTCCTATTTGAAAATGGAAGTATGATTAAAGAGTTCTCAAAAGATGGTGATTCCTTTCAATTAGATGAATTTATACCAATGCAAGCCTCTACTTCCTATACTCTAAATTCTTTAGCAGATGGCTCAGGAGAAAGTTATTCCATTGCATCAAGTTTAGCAAATTCAAATACACCAAATGGTGATAAAGTTTCTGACGATGTACTTCTTTTAGAAAACTCAAATGCATCTTTTACCTTAAATAGTGATAGATCACTCAAATTATATTTTGATTTTAATGCTGCTAAACTAACTTGGACATATTATAATTTAAAACTATTTCATTGGAACGATTGGGATACTCGTGATGAATTAGTTATGACTTACGTGCACCCAAATACTTATAAAATTACAACGAATTTAATATCCAACTATGATATGAAATTCATTAGCCCTTGGGATTTAGATTTTGGTTCTGATACACCAAATAGTTTAAGTGGAAATCTAATTAATGGAGGTGGTTCAAATATCATTAATATTACTGAGGATGGCTCTTATGAGGTAACAATAGAATTAGAAAATAATTTCAATAGTGGCACCTATCTATTTGAAAAACAATAATTAAAGTTATAAAAAATGAAAATTATAAAAAAAACCGAAATAATGATAAAACTATTTACATTATTCATGGTTGTCATGACCTTAGCGTCTTGTGAAGACGCAACACTTAAAACCTATCCTCCCCCAGAAATTGAGCAAGTTTCTGCGAGTGTTTATTTGACAACACCAGATAAATTAAATTTACTTACTAAGCAAGAAAGTAATATTTTTCCTATTAGAAATAACACTGATTTTACCATAAATGTTTCAGAAAATGAAACCTATCAATCAATGGATGGCTTTGGTTTTACATTAACCGGGGGAAGCGCAATGCATATCAACGCTATGTCTTCTTCAGCAAAAAATGAATTATTGCAGGAGTTATTTTCTGTAGAAAACGGAATCGGTGTAAGTTATTTAAGAATAAGTATTGGTGCATCAGACTTAGATTCAAACGTTTTTTCATACAACGATTTACCTTCAGGGCAAACGGATACAAATCAAACAAACTTTTCAATATCTGCAGATAACTCTAATCTAATACCTGTTTTAAAAGATATTGTAGCAATCAATCCTACTATAAAAATTTTAGCAACTCCCTGGTCTGCACCAATTTGGATGAAAACAAACGGAAGTTCAATTGGTGGTAAATTACAAAATCAATATTATACTTCTTATGCTACTTATTTTGTTAAATATATAGAGGCAATGCAAAATGAAGGCATAGCTATTGAGGCTATAACCGTTCAAAATGAACCAGAAAACCCATATAACAATCCTAGTATGTTAATGGAAGCCAATGAACAAAAAGATTTTATTAGCAATCATTTAGGTCCATTATTTATTACAGAAGGAATAACTACTAAAATTATTCTTTTTGACCATAATTTAGACAATCCTAATTACCCTATTTCAATTTTAAATGATAATAATATAAAACAATATGTGGCTGGTTCTGCTTTTCATTTATATGCTGGTACAATAGACAATATGAGTTTTGTTAAAAATGCCCATCCTGATAAAGATGTTTATTTTACAGAACAATGGGTTCAAGCGCCTGGAGATTTCCCTGCGGATATTCGTTGGCATGTTCGCGAACTAATAATCGGTGCATCAAGAAATTGGAGTAAAACCATTTTAGAATGGAATCTTGCAGCCGACCCAGAAAATAAACCCTATACAAATGGTGGTTGTACAGAATGTTTAGGGGCATTAACTATTGATGGAAATAATGTAACCAAAAACTCAGCATTTTATATAATTGCACATGCATCAAAATACGTACCTCAAGGATCAATAAGAATTGAAAGTAACACATCTCTAGAGTTACCTAATGTGGCTTTTTTAACTCCTGAAGATAAAATTATAGTTATTGTTTTAAATAACACAGATATTCAAAAATCCTTTAATATTAATGTCCCTCAAGAACCAATTTCCATGACCCTACCAGCAGGCTCAGTGGCAACATTAGTCTGGTAAATTAAAAATATCTTTTATGAAAAAAACAACAATTTATATTGTGTGTATTGTATTTCTTACGTCTTGTTTTGGCAAAAAGAAAGAAGAATTAAAACCTGAAAAAGAAGAATTTAAAGCAAAAAATATAACAATATACACCACAACAGAAAACACTAATTTAAAGATTTCTCTAACAGATAAAAAGGTGTTTACAGATATGAAACAGCCTTTAGAAACTGAAATTGCAATTTTAGTAAATCCAAAGAAACAATTTCAATCTTTTTTAGGAATTGGTGGTGCTATTACAGACGCCTCAGCAGAAGTTTTTGCAAAACTCCCTAAAAACAAACAAGAAGAATTATTGACTGCCTACTATGGAAATACTGGCAATAATTATAACATTATAAGAACGAGTATTCACAGTTGTGACTTTAGTTCGGAGAGTCATACTTATGTAGATGATAATGACCCTAAATTAAAAAGTTTTTCTATTCGTAGAGATTTAAGACATCGCATTCCAATGATTAAAAAAGCACAAAAAATTATTGGTGAAGATTTGATTTTTTACGCTAGCCCATGGAGTCCGCCCGCCTTTATGAAATCAAATAAAAATATGTTACAAGGTGGTAAACTTTTAAAAGAATACTACCAACCTTGGGCAGACTATTTTGTGAAATTCATTCAAGAATACGAAAAAGAAGGAATTCCTATTTGGGGAGTTACAATACAAAATGAACCGATGGCAAAACAACGTTGGGAATCATGCATATACACGGCAGAAGAAGAAAAAGATTTTCTAAAAAACTATTTAGGTCCAACTTTCGAAAAAGTAGGTTTCCAAGATAAAAATATTGTGGTTTGGGATCATAATAGAGATTTGATATCACATAGAGCCAACACCATTTTTGATGACCCAGAGGCCTCAAAATATGCTTGGGGAATTGGATTTCATTGGTATGAAACATGGACTGGTGGAAAACCTAAATATGATAATCTGAAAAATATAAAAGAATCTTATCCAGATAAGAATTTATTATTTACTGAAGGGTGTCAAGAGTCATTTGATGAAAATCATTATAACAGATGGTCTAACGCAGAGCGTTATGGAAGCTCAATGATTAACGATTTTAACAGTGGTACTGTTGGTTGGACCGATTGGAATATTCTGTTAGATCAAACTGGAGGACCAAATCACGTAAACAATTTATGCTTTGCTCCCATTCATGCTGATTTAAGAACTAAGGAACTTATTTATACACCATCTTATTATTACATTGGTCACTTTTCTAAATTTATAAAACCTAACGCCAAAAGAATTAGTACTACTTGTACAAGAAGTACTTTAGAATCCACCAGTTTTCAAAACTTAGATGGTAAAATAACAACGGTTGTAATGAACAAAACTGACAGTGAAATCAACTATAAATTAATTGTAAATAATCGTGAAGTATCATTATCAATTGCTTCACATGCAATTCAAACACTAATATATTAATCATTTAAATTTAGATTCATGAAAAAAAATTACACAATCAAATTATTATTAGTAGTATTATTTTTTAATACTCAAATATTTTCACAAGTAAACGTTACTATAAGAGTTGATATGTCCAACGAAACTGTAAGTGAAAACGGTGTTCATCTGGTAGGCTCGCTTAATGGATGGTCCACAGACGCTACCGAATTGACACAAGAGAGCAATACCAATATATATTCAACAGTTGTTCAATTAAATTCTGGTTGGCAGGAATATAAATTTTTAAATGGAAATGCTTGGGGTACAGAAGAACAGGCAAGTTACCCTTGTGCACCTTCAAATGGAAATCGTTTTATTTACATAAATGATTCTGGAAATGATGTAATATTAGAAACTGTTCCCTTTAACGGTTGTAATCCAGAAGGTACTGGATTTTCAGTAACTCTTAATGTTGACATGTCCAATGAATCCAGCATTTCCGCAGATGGTATTTATATGGCTGGAGAATTTAATGGTTGGAGCCCAGATAACTTTAATCTATCCGACGTAAATGAAAACATTTATAGTACAACATTGAGGTTACCAACACCCGCCGATTACCCAATTACTTTTGAATATAAATTTTTAAATGGTCAAGGTTGGGGTAACGAAGAAACTCCTGATAGCAATTGTGGAACTGTTGCAAATAATAACAGAATTGAAACAATATTAAGTTCTGAACAAAATATTTACAATGTATTTAATGGCTGTAATTATACCCTAAATTCAAAAAATACTTTGATTGAAAATATTAAAGTTTTTTATGCAAAACGACAAGGAATTAAAATAACTACTCAAGAAATTTTCACTAAATTAACAGTAGAAGTTTTTGATATTTCTGGAAGACAAATTATAAAAACTAGTTTTAACGATGTTCAAAACAATGAATATCTTATAAACGTAACCTCTCTTAATCAAGGAATTTATTTAGTTCGATTTAAAAGTGATGGCAATGAATCATCAAAAAAAATAATTATTAATTAAACCATAAAAAATAAAAAAAAAGTTTGTGGTTTTTGTTTTAGCTCACCTTTATTAATTGTAAGCCCTCTAAAAGGGTAGATTATTTCAAAGGGACATATAAATTTATTTTAATCGTCAAAATGAAGTGATGACCGCTATAATTTCTGAAGATGACAATGTTTCTGCTACAACTACAAACTATACAGATACTAAGCAAGGTTTAGTCCCAATGATTCTATATCATAGGATTTAAAATTATTACAGGCTCTAAGGCTGGTGATTATGTAACAGAAATGTAAGCACAAATAGCATTGGAAACTACGCAAAAAACTTTTGTTTGACAGCCTTAGGTACTAATATGATATTAAATCCATACAAAGCACAATCATCGGTTGTATCCTCTTATCTTGTAAAAGATTTTTAGCAGGAAATCATCTATTAAACAGTGAGAGTTGAACAAATTGTTCAACTCTTCTCGCTTTATTTGATTTACCATATAAGAAAATACTACTACTAAAAATATTTAAATCTGACATGTATCATTCTTTTGGTTAAAAAATTAGAGACTATAACTTCATATAAAAAAACTCTCTTTAATCAAACTTTAACTTAATTTTTGTTTAACAAAACAAACACTAACTTAAACAAATTGTATCTTTGTTATGAACAGATAATACTTCTAGATGCAATTTTTTAATAAACAAGACATAAATAGCCTAAACAAAATTTATAGAATAAACTTAATAAATAGCTGTTCAGGTTTTAAATCAGCAAATCTGCTAGGTTCTATATCTACTGACGGAAAAACAAATGTTGCTGTTTTTAGTTCTGTGACTCATTTAGGGTCAAATCCACCAACACTAGGTTTTGTTTTAAGACCCACTACTGTTCCAAGAAACACACATAGAAACTTAAAAGAAACTGGTTATTTTACAATTAATCATATTTGGGAAGATGTCATTGAAGATGCTCACCATACCTCGGCTAAATATCCTGATGATATATCTGAATTTGACATGACCGTTTTAGAGCCAGAATTTAAAGGAGATTTTAAAGCACCTTTTGTAAAAAATGCGCCAGTACAAATGGCCATGAAATTTGTTGAAGAAGTTTATGTACCGTCTAACGATGTCATGTTAATTGTTGCTCAAATTCAGGAATTATATGTTAAAAATGAGATATTACAAGAAGATGGCCTCATCAACTTATCAAAAGGAAATGTAGCTACAATTAATGGTTTAGATACGTATGCTATTCCTAAATTTAAGAAGCAACTTTCATATCAAAGACCTAAACCTATAAAATAAATGAAAATTCTAGTTACAGGAGCTACTGGTTACATTGGCAAGCGTTTAATACCTTTGTTATTAAATGATGGTCATAAAATTATATGT
Organism: uncultured Polaribacter sp.; assembly: GCA_913020555.1. Classification (GTDB taxonomy): domain Bacteria; phylum Bacteroidota; class Bacteroidia; order Flavobacteriales; family Flavobacteriaceae; genus Polaribacter. The sequence continues at coordinate 25,381 of CAJWAC010000020.1, forward strand.
CCTGTAAGAGATAAAAAAAGAGCTGAAAATTACTTTAAAGAACAAAAAAATATTGAATTAATTGAAGCAGACTTTTTAAATGCAGCTTCTTTAGAAGGTATTCCAAAAGATATAGATATTGCTTATTACTTGATACATTCTATGTCTAATTCAGCCAAAGAATTTCATATTTTAGAAGAAAAATGTGCTTTCAACTTTAAACGTTTTGCGGAAACTACCAATTTAAAACAAGTTATTTATTTAAGTGGTATTACAAACGATACAAAACTATCCAAACATTTATTGTCTCGCAAAAATGTTGAACATACATTAAGCTCAGGCAATTACGCCTTAACCACTTTTAAAGCAGGTATCATAGTTGGTTCAGGGAGTTCTTCTTTTGAAATTATTAGAGATTTGGTAGAAAAACTACCTGCTATGATTGCGCCTAAATGGCTAAATACAAAAACACAACCTTTATCTATAAGAGATGTTTTATCATTTTTACACAACTCTTTAGATAAGCAAGAATTGTACAATACCTCTTATGATATTTTTGGCCCAGAAGTATTGACTTACAAAACAATGCTCTTACAATTTGCAGAGGTAAGAAAACTTAAAAGATGGATTTTAACAGTACCTGTAATGACACCAAAACTGTCCTCCTATTGGTTATATTTTGTTACCTCAACATCTTATAAACTGGCAAGTTCTTTGGTAAATTCTATGGGTGTAGAAGTTATTGGTAATAAGAGCAACATCAATCAAATTTTAGGTGTTAACCCTATGACTTATAAAGAAGCAGTTCAATTAGCCTTTAAAAAGATTGAACAAAATAGTATCATTTCTAGTTGGAAAGATTCCTATGTAAGTAGTGGAAAATTAAAAAATTATGTGAATGAATTTATAAATGTCCCAAAGTATGGATGTTTTAAAGATTTAAAAAAGAGAAACATAAAAGACAAAACAAAAACCTTAGATAAAATTTGGGCAATTGGAGGAGAAACAGGCTGGTATTATGGAACTATTTTATGGAAAATTAGAGGATTTTTAGATCAGTTTTTTGGAGGTGCCGGTTTGCGAAGAGGAAGAAGACATCCTACAGAATTAAATGCAGGCGATGCATTAGATTTTTGGAGAGTTATTTATGCTGATAAAGAAAAAGGTAAACTCCTACTCTACGCAGAAATGATTTTACCTGGTGAAGCTTGGTTAGAATTTAAAATTGAAAATGGTGTTTTAAATCAAACTGCAACGTTTAGACCTGTTGGATTAGCTGGTAGATTGTATTGGTATGCGGTTGTACCCTTTCACTGGTTTATTTTTAACGGAATGATAAATAAAATTGTAAAATGATAAGCTTTTGAAAAAACAAAACCTACCAACCAAAATATGTCCTATTTGTGATAGACCATTTACATGGCGTAAAAAATGGGAAAAGAATTGGGAAAACGTAAAATATTGTAGTAAAAAATGCAGCAGCAACAGATAAAAAAAGCCTTAGTTTGGTTTCGTAATAATTTAAGAGTATATGATAATATTTCTCTTAAAAAAGCAATTGATGAAAATCAACATATAATTGCTGTGTATTTTTTTGATCCTAAATATTTTGAAAAAGACAATTTTGGATTTAAGAAAACTGAAAAATTTAGAGCACAGTTTTTAATTGAAACCATTGCTAATTTAAAACAAAATCTCGCAAATTTAAATATTACACTTCTTACCTATTTTGATCCTCCAGAAAATAAAATTCCCGAATTGTGTGATGATTTATCTGTAGATAAAATTTATACGCAAAAAGAATGGACGAGAGAAGAGGTCGAAACAAACCATTTTATCAAAAAGTCTTTAAATGAAACGATTGATTTTATAGAAGATTATGATCAGTTTTTATATCACCCAGAAACAGTTTCTAAAGATTTTCATAATATACCTGATATTTTTACGGGCTTTAGAAAAAAATTAGAAAAATATGTTACCATTTCAGAAGAAGTTAGTGTATCAAAGTTATCAGAAGACAATTTAGTTCAGAATCACACAGAAATTCCAACTTTACAAAAATTAGGCTTCGATGATTTTGATATTACCAACAAAACTGCATTCCCATTTAAAGGTGGAGAAACCGCTGCATTAGAAAGAATGAATTATTATTTTTTTGAAAGTAAAAAAGTTAGTTATTACAAGAAAACTAGAAATGGTTTGGTGGGTAATGATTACTCTACAAAGTTTTCTCCTTGGTTGGCTAATGGCAGTATTTCTGCCAAAACAATCTATTGGAATGTAAAAAATTATGAAGAGGAATTTGGTAAAAATCAATCTACCTATTGGGTTATTTTTGAGTTAATTTGGAGAGACTATTTCAAATATATCTCCTTAAAATATGATGCTAAAATCTTTAAAATTGGTGGTATTTTAGATAGAGATTATGAATGGAAGGCTGATAAAAAGAACATCCAACAATGGATTAATGGTGAAACTAAAGATGATTTTGTGAATGCCAATATGATTGAACTTAAAGAAACCGGATGGATGAGCAATAGAGGAAGACAAAATGTAGCTTCCTATTTTGCAAAAGAACTTTTATTGGATTGGAGAATTGGAGCAGCATATTTTGAATCTGTTTTATTAGACTATGACGTTCACAGCAATTATGGAAATTGGATGTATGTTGCAGGAGTTGGAAATGATCCTAGAGACCGAAAATTTAATACACAACTGCAAGCAGAACGTTACGATAACAATCATAAATTTAGAAAACTGTGGTTAGAAAAAACTTTATTTTAGAATGAGTAAAATAGGAACACATATAATTTTCCCAAATCAACTTTTTAAAAATTCGATAATTTTAGAGAAAGCTGAAGATGTCATTTTAATTGAAGAATATTTATTTTTTACTCAATATAAATTCCACAAACAAAAAATTGCGTTTCATAGAGCAACAATGAAAGCTTATGAAAATTATCTATTAAAAAAAGATATAAAAGTAACTTATATAAATGCTAAGGATGAATTAAGCGATATTCGAAAATTGCTAAAAAAACTAGACCAAGATGGTATTTCTGAAATTCATATTATAGATCCTATTGACAATTGGCTAGAAAAGCATATTCATCAACCTAAAGGAGGGTTGAAAATTAATTGGTACGACAATCCTTTGTTTATCAACACTAAAAAAGAATTATCAACATTTTTCAAACCAACAAAAAAGAAGTTCTTTCAAACTTCTTTTTATAAAAGTGAAAGAAAAAATAGAGCTGTTTTAATGGATGGAAATAATCCTACGGGAGGAAAATTAACTTTTGATTCTGAAAACAGAAAGAAATATCCAAAAAATAAAATTCCACCATCAATTCAATTTCCGGAAGCTACAAAATATCATAATGATGCTGTGAAATATGTTAATGAAAATTTCTCTCAGAATTACGGAGAAATTAATGACCTAATTGTCTATCCAATCGATTTTGAATCTTCTGAAAATTGGTTAACGCAATTCTTTGAGGTTCGTTTTCATGAATTTGGTGCTTATGAAGATGCTATTGTTAAGGAAGAAAACTTCCTGAACCATAGTTTATTATCACCATTAATTAATGTAGGATTACTTCACCCTAAAAAGGTGATTGATAAAGCTATCGAATATGCACAACAAAATGATGTGCCCATTAATTCAACTGAGGGTTTTGTTCGTCAAATATTGGGATGGCGAGAATTTATAAGAGGTGTTTATGAAGCTAAAGGAACAGAAGAACGCACTAAAAACTTTTGGAAATTCTCTAGAAAAATACCAAAATCTTTTTATGACGGTACAACAGGAATTCAACCTATAGATGATGTTATCAAAAAAGTAAATCAAACTGCATATGCACATCATATAGAACGGTTAATGATTTTAGGAAATTTTATGGTGCTCTGTGAGTTTGACCCTGATGAAGTATATCAATGGTTTATGGAATTATTTATTGATGCTTATGATTGGGTAATGGTGCCAAATGTATATGGAATGAGCTTATATGCAGATGGAGGATTAATGAGTACTAAACCTTACATAAGCAGTAGTAATTATATCATGAAAATGAGTAATTATAAAAAAGGAGACTGGCAACAAACTTGGGATGGCTTGTTTTGGGCCTTTATGGATAAACATAGAGACTTCTTTTTAAGTAATCCAAGATTAGGAATGTTAATTCGAACTTTTGACAAAATGACACAAGAGAAAAAGGAAATCCATTTTAAAAATGCAGAACTTTTTTTTAATCAATTAGACGATGGCTGAAAGAGAGGAAATTAATATAGTTTGGTTAAAAAGAGACCTTCGTTTGGAAGATAACGAAGCAATTTTTAACGCTGTACACTCTAACAAGAAAATAGTATTGCTTTATGTATTTGAAAACGCTCTTATTAATGATCCTCATTATGACGAACGTCATTGGAATTTTATAAAAGAATCAATTGTAGATTTGAATGAAAAACTAGCCAATTACAATACTAAAATTCTTTCAGTAACCACAGAAGTTATTAATGCAGTTAATCAAATTCAAAATAATTATAAAATTCACACGGTCTTTTCCCATCAAGAAACAGGCTTATTAATTACCTATAATAGAGATAAAGAATTTACAAGATATTGCAGAAACAATAATATACAATGGAAAGAAAACAGTAATAATGGTGTTTTAAGAGGATTATTAAACCGATTGGACTGGCTAGACAAATGGCAAGATTATATGCACCAACCCCAAAAGAATACCCCACTTAAACCAGAACATTTCTTATCTAATGAAGAAATTAAAAAATTAGAAAAAGGATTTATATGTACTGATTTACTTACCCCTACCAAACATAATTTTCAAAAAGGTGGAGTTACCATGGCATGGAAATATGCAGATACATTTTTTGAGCAAAGACATAAAAATTATATGTATCATATTTCTAAACCTAGCTTATCTAGAAAAAGCTGTAGCAGATTATCTCCATACATTGCATGGGGAAATGTATCCATAAGACAAATATATCAAAAAGCTTTAGCCTTAAAAACTGACGAAAATAAAAGACATTTAGGGGCATTTGTATCAAGATTAAGATGGCAGGCACATTTTATACAGAAATTTGAAATGGAGCACACCATGGAAGAAGCAAGCTTAAATAAAGGATTTCATAAATTAAAAAAGAGTATTTCTTTAACCTATCAAAAAGCGTGGAAAGAAGGTAAAACAGGATTTCCTTTAATAGATGCATCTATGCGCTGTTTAATTGAAACCGGTTATGTTAATTTTAGAATGCGCTCTATGTTGGTATCATTCTTTACGCATATCCTTTGGCAACCTTGGCAAGATTGTTCTCAGTATTTATCTAGACTATTTTTAGATTTTGAACCCGGCATTCATTTTCCGCAATTAAATATGCAAGCAGGTGAAACAGGCATTAATGATTTACGTGTTTATAATCCAATAAAAAATAGTTTAGAACACGATTCAGATGCGTCTTTTATTAAAAAATGGATTCCAGAATTAGCAAAATTACCAACGGCTTTCATTCATGAGCCTTACTTAATGACACCTTTAGATCAGCAATTTAATAATTTCATTTTAGGAGAAAATTACCCAACTCCAATTGTAGATATTAAGTTAAATCGTAAAAAAGCATTGGACATCCTATGGGGAATGAAAGATGACTTAGATGTCATTAAAGAAAATAAAAGAATACTTTTAAAACACACCCTTACGAATAGAAATAGCTTGTTAACCAACGACTAAAGCTTTGATAGTGAAAACCTAATATTTTGTTAATTATTGTTTAATCATTTTTAAATATAGTTAAACATAATTTTAAATTAACTATATTTGAATAGTGATTTTTAATACTACATATAAAAATAAAGATGCAACAGCAACCATTAATGATTTAGTTGGGAAATCCTATAGTTTTTTAGAATCTATAAAGATGAAAGGAGTTGGCTCTAAAAGAATGATTGTTGACGATGTTAGTGTTGGATTCAAAAATATTTTAAATACAGTTTCAGACATCAACTACGGTAATATTGAGATTAGAAAAAAAGGTGTATTAGTTCACATCACAAAAGGGCACCAAAACTTTTCTTGGGCAATTCCATTTTATCAAATGCATATTTATAAAACAAATAGTTTTAGTATACATGCACAAGGTAATTTTGTAAGATTTAAAAATAATAAATTGCTTAAAGAAAACAAAAAATTTCTTGATAGATTACTAGATTTAAAAATTGATAATGAAGAAAATTACGATTTCTATAACGCAATAATTTAATTCTATAGATAATGAAGCTAGATGGTTTAAAAATTGATAGAATTATAGAAATGGCTTGGGAAGATAGAACAACTTTCGAAGCAATACAATTTCAGTTCGGTCTAAAGGAGCAGGAAGTAATTGATTTAATGCGTAGAGAAATGAAAGTTAGTAGTTTCAAAATGTGGAGAAAAAGGGTTCAAGGAAGAAAAACAAAACATGAAAAGTTAAGAACCTTTGAAAAAGGAAGATTTAAATGTTCAAGACAAAAATCAATATCAAATAACTCAATAGCAAAAAGATAATAACGTGCTTTGGTTTAAGGTTTGAGTACTTAAACACAGCAAATAAAAAAGACGAAAGATGATTACCGAAGTAGTATTAAAACAGAAAGAAATATCAGAAAAATTAAATGGATTCTCGTTCGAAGAAGTGGGAGATGACCATTTATTTACTGGACTACAAACTCCAATGAAAGTTGATGCTTTTAAAATCTCTGATCAAGAGAAAAAAGAGAAAATAGCCTCACTATTCAAAGAAATAATGGACGTCATGGGATTAGATTTAAATGACGACTCGTTGAGAGGAACTCCTAAAAGAGTGGCTAAAATGTACATTGACGAAATTTTTTCTGGATTAAATCCAGCTAACAAGCCTAAAGTGGCGTTGTTTGATAATAAATATCAATACAACCAAATGTTAGTTGAAAAGAATATTACTTTTTATTCAAATTGTGAACATCATTTTGTGCCTATCATTGGTAAAGCCCATGTGTCATATATATCTTCAGGAAAGGTAATTGGACTATCTAAATTGAACAGAATTGTACAATATTTCGCAAAAAGACCACAAGTTCAAGAAAGATTAACAAATCAAATTGCAGAAGAATTAAAAGGAATTTTAGACACAGAAGATGTTGCTGTTATTATTGATGCAAAACATCTTTGTGTATCATCAAGAGGTATTAAAGATGATACGTCGTCCACTGTTACCTCTTACTTTGGTGGTAAATTTAACAACCAAGAAAAAATAGTAGAATTACAAAATACTTTAAATTACTAGATTATGGATTTAATTAACAAAGCAATCGAATTCGAAAAAAGAAAAATGAGATTCCCAACAACGAGTGATCGTATTTTGGCATCTAGAGAAGCAAAATCGCTTATATTAAGTTTAAACGAAGTTTATAAAAAAACAAAAGACCAAAATTTAATGGATATAATGAAGCGTTTAACCGCTATCAAACAGCGTATCGAAAAACGTTTAAAAGGAAAGCCT
>CAJWAC010000021.1 GCA_913020555.1 uncultured Polaribacter sp.
TTCCAGCTGTTATAATTCCGAATTTATCGTGATTGCCCTGAACGGTTATCTTATTAATAGGGTTACTAGCTAAAAAATGTTTAGCAGCTGTAATACGACCTAGATGAATTTCTTTTTCTGTCGGTAAACTATGGTGTCCTACTAATTTAGCATTTTGTGTATGCTTCCATGGTTGGCCATTATAAGTAAAATCAGGTATAGTAATATTGACTCGTTGCGAATCCACAAAAGCACTACCAAATCCATCAGCAATATCTGTGACGATTTTAAATCCAGACCATAGACCAGAGTATCTTGACATTTCATAGGCATAACGACCTAAATCAAGAATTTCTTGTACATTACCTGGATAAAATATAGGCATCATCGCATCAAATAATGCCGGCTCAGATTGTGAAGGTAGTGTAGACGATTTACAAGATGGATCATCCCCTGCTACTGCAAGCACTCCACCATTTTTACCTACTCCCAAGAAGTTGGCATGTCTAAATATATCTCCAGATCTATCAACGCCAGGTGCTTTTCCATACCACATACCTAAAACACCATCATATTTTACATTGGATACCATCCCAGCCATTTGACTTCCATAAATTAAAGTGGCTCCTAAATCTTCATTAACACCAGGAATAAATTTGACATTATGTTCATCCAACAGTTTTTTATTTTTTACAAGATTGATATCTAAGGTTCCAACTGGAGAGCCACGATACCCAGATACTAATGTTCCAGTGTTAATACCTTTAATAAGGTCTGCTCTGTGTTGGTCAAGAAGCAATCTGACGAGTGCTTGTATACCCGATAAAATCACTCTACCTTCAAATAGAGTATATTTGTCATTGAGACTAAAATTAGTCTTTAGCATTTGTCCTGTCATATAAGTTGTGTAATAATTGCCTAGTTACTTGCTAGTCAATTTAAAGATTTTTTTCATGGATTCTACAACTTTTTCGGGTGATTCTTGTTGAACAAAATGACCAGCATCAGTTTTCACCGTTTTAGCTTGAGGTAATAATCTTTCTGTCCTTCTTCTCAACTTCCACATCACTGGGTCATTCATTCCCCAAACAATCTCAGCTGGTCCTTTGTATGACTGTAAAAACTCTTCCACTTCTTTTTCTATAGGAACACTGGGATGGAGCATATTATTAGGAACCATACGAGCTAAAGCAAGTGGTGCTGTATTATCTCTGAATTTTCTTAATGGATACTTATAGCTCTTTAAATCTTCTTTTGAATAAGAATTAGGAATACCTTGGAATTGCTTTAAAGCAGATAGTGGAAAATTAAAAACTCTAAACAATAAATCGCTTATAATAGGAGCCTGAGACAGTCCATGAAACCAAGTCGGAGTAAATCCGTCTTTTGGCGCCGTTACTGATGTATTCATTATTACTAATCCGTCAATTTTTTTACCTGCTCTCATCGCACCAGCAACACCAATCATACCGCCCCAATCATGAATTACCAATCCAACAGAGTCTTCTTCAATTGTTTTAAAAAAACTAGTCATCCATTCTGTATGAGCTTCCAAAGAATGTTCATTAATTTTAATTTTATCAGAAAATCCAAATCCAATTAAGTCTGGTACAATCAATCTAGCAGAAACATTATCAAGCTGATCTAATACTTTTTTATATAAATATCCCCACATAGGATTACCATGAACAAGAACAATAGGTTTACCGCTTCCCTTCTCCATAACATGCATCTTTTTTGTACCTACACTAATATCATAATGATTATAAGGCAATTGTTGTAAAAGCCATTCAGGAATTTGGTTATAAGATTGCTTATTCATATGATTATAAAAAAAATAATAAAAAAAAGTTTTTAAAGCTTGACTAAAATGAAAAAAATTAAATAATTTACCGGTGCCAGCCAATCAGCTTTTCGAAAGCTTAAAGTATTTGCAAACAGTCTCTTTATTAGAGAGAAAATATACAATTATTACGTATAACTGTGTATTGAATTAATTAATTAACAAGGGTAAGAGTATTATTTAGAATTATGGCAGAAGAAATTAAAATAAATTTTCCTACGGAAAATGAAGCGAATCCGAATATCGATTCGGATCTTAAAAATAAAATCTTAGGATTCAATATCAAAGAATCAATGGATGAATCAAATCAAACAGACATAGATGTATGTCCAAAAGAATTTGAAATCGATAGATATTATAAAGATGACGATCTAGGCAAAAGTGTACTAGAAATGAAATATTTAGCACCATGGGAAAAAAATCCATGGGATTTATGGAAACGTCAAGCTAAGGCACTAGCTAGTGTAGAAAAAACAAAAGAGCTTCAAGAAAAATGGGAAGCTGCATTCTTTGATGCACTGAAAAATTTTAAATTCGTACCAGGTGGAAGAATTATGCATGGTGCAGGTAGAGAAGATATTACCACAACATTAAACAATTGCTATGTTGTAGGGATTAAGACAGATTCTATTAAATCTATATATGATTGTGTTGTACAAGAAGCTATGACATATAAATATGGCGGTGGATGTGGACATGACTTGTCTATCTTAAGACCTTCAGGAGATGCTATCCTAGGTACGGGTGGTGACTCTTGTGGTCCTGTTGGTTTTATGAACCTATTTAGTGAAAATACAAATACTATAGCACAGCATGGTAGACGTGGTGCGAATATGCAAACGTTACGAGTTGACCATCCTGATATTCAGAAGTTTATTGAAATCAAAACTGGTGATATCGATATGGTTAAATATTCCAATATATCTGTATTTTTAACAGATGATTTTATGGAAGCAGTTCAAACTGATTCTGATTTTAATCTGCAATGGGGTGGCAAAGTTTATGAAACGGTAAACGCTAAAGAGCTTTGGATGAAGATTATCACACATGCTCACGCTAGCGCAGAACCAGGGCTACTCTTCTGGGATACAATGAAAAAATATCATAATGCAGAGTATTGTAGTCCTCTAATCTCAACTAATCCTTGTGCAGAACAACCTCTTCCTGATGGTGGATGTTGTAATCTTGGGGCTTTAAACCTAGAACGTTTTGTTGATGATAGCGGTAATTTTGATTTTGAAGGATTTCGTGAAACAACTGCTGTTGGAGCAAGATTCTTAGATAATGTAATAGATTACAATATTAATCGTCATGCACTTGAAGATCAAAAACAAAATGCAATCAATATTGCAAAAGAAAAAGGATGGAAAACCAAATTTACGACTAAAGATGGTCGCACGTTAGAACTTCAAAAAGTAGTTAACGGTAAGCCTATATACTACACTACTTTTAATGTAGCTGCTGCAAAATCTACAAGAGTAGATCATTTAAACTCTGGAGGATCTTTAGGCTTAAATTTAGATGGTCAAAACATGACTGCATACGTTTGGGATGGCGGTATTGCAAGAGCATCACATCAAGAATATGACGGAGCTGGAGGAAGCAATAGGTTTTCTAGCGGAGATTCTGCTTCTCTAAATTATCATGCTGCCCACGTAACGGGAACCATTATTGCATCTGGAGTTGTAGCGAACGCAAAAGGTATGGCGCCTCAAGCTAAAGCAATAGGTTATGATTGGAACAGTGATTTAGCAGAAGCAACATCGGCCGCTGCAAATGGAATGTTAATTTCAAACCACTCTTATGGTTATGCTGCAAGAAATCAACAAGGACAGGTTCAGTTACCTCAATATTTCTTTGGTGGTTATATCGCTGATTCTAGAGACTGGGATAATTTAATGTTTAATGCTCCAAACTATTTAATGGTAGTAGCTGCGGGTAATGATGGCTCCGATAACACTGCAAATAACAATCCAACTGGTGGATCTGGATTTGATAAACTAACAGGGCATTCAACGTCAAAAAACAACTTAGTTGTTGCGGCTGCCAATGATGCAAATATTGATTCAAACGGAAACTTTATAAGCACTACAATTGCTAGTTTTAGTAGTGAAGGTCCTACTGATGATTTTAGAATCAAGCCAGATATTGCTGGAAATGGAGTTTCAGTATATTCTACCTATGACTCAAGTAATACAGCATATAATTCAATTTCTGGAACATCAATGGCTTCTCCAAATGTAACTGGATCTTTAGTTTTATTACAACAGCATCATAATAATCTTAATAACTCATACATGAAGGCTGCAACCTTAAAGGGATTGGCACTTCACACAGCGGATGATTCTGGTGTTTCTGGTCCAGATGCTGTCTTTGGATGGGGTTTACTAAATACTAAGGCTGCTGCCGAAGCAATTTCAAATGAAGGAAATGAATCAAAAATAGAAGAATTGACATTAACTTCAGGACAAACTTATAGTATTACTGTTGATTCTGATGGAATAAACCCTTTATTAGCGTCTATTTCTTGGACAGATAGAGCAGGAACTGCAAATACTGGAACTGTAAACCTTACAACTCCAGTATTAGTTAATGATTTAGATATTAGAGTAACCAAAGGAGGAACTGCATATTTGCCTTATAAATTAACTGGAGCTACCTCAAGTGCTAAACAAGACAACAATGTAGATCCTTTTGAAAGAGTTGATATAGAAAATGCTTCAGGAACTTACACAATTACAGTAACAAACAAGGGTTCCTTAGTTGGTGGAAGCCAAAATTATTCATTAATTGTAACAGGTTTAACTGGAACCCCTGTGGTTTGTAACGCAACAACCCCTAATGGACTTGCTATTGATGGTTTTGGATCTTCAACAGCTACAGTTTCTTGGAATGCAGTAACAGGGACTTCTTATGATTTTAGAATTCGTCAAACAGGAACTTCTTCTTGGACTAATTTAGCTGCTTCAGGAACTTCAATTTCTTTAACAGGATTATCTCCTCAAACCTCTTATGAGGTTCAAGTAAGAAGTAAATGTCCAAATAATACAACCTCTTCATATTCTAATTCTGTTAGTTTTACAACTACAGAAGTTCAATTAAACTACTGTACTTCCAATGGAAATAGTGTGGCTGATGAATATATTAGTAACGTTGCTCTTGGTAGTATCAATAATACAACTGGAGCGTCTTCGAGTGGTTATGCAGATTATACTTCGCAATCTACAAACTTAATAAAAGGAACTTCTTCAACAATATCTATAACTCCAACTTGGACAGGAACTTTATATAATGAGGGCTATGCTGTATTTATAGATTATAATAAAGATGGAGATTTTGCAGATAGTGGAGAAACAGTTTGGACAAGATCAGCTTCACAAAGTAATCCAGTTAGTGGTTCTTTTACTGTACCAACATCTGCAATTGCAGGAACAACTAGAATGCGAGTTGTAATGCAATATAATGCAATTCCTAATTCTTGCGGCTCTTATAATTATGGAGAAACAGAAGATTATACTGTAAATATCACTGCGGGTGTAGCAGACACAACAGCGCCAATAATTACTTTATTGGGTAGCTCAACAATAAACTTGGAGGTGGGTGATTCATTTTCTGATCCAGGAGCAACAGCATCGGACAATATAGATGGAAACTTAACAGCTAATATCGTAGTTACAGGTACTGTAAATACAGCTATTGCAGGAACGTACACCTTAAATTATAATGTAAGTGACGCAGCAGGAAATGCAGCAACAGAAGTTTCTAGGTCTATAAATGTTGAAAGTACTGTTGATACTCAAGCACCAACAGCTCCAACAAATTTAACAGCTTCAAATATAACAGAAACAACAGCCTCTTTATCTTGGAGCGCCTCAACAGATAATGTTGGTGTAACAGCGTATGAGGTGTTTAGTAGTGGAATAAGTATTGGATCGGTAACCTCTACAGGTGCAAATATTACTGGTTTGGTTGCTAATACAACCTATTCTTACACAGTTAGTGCAAAAGATGCTGCTGGAAATGTATCCTCTACAAGCAATACAGAAACATTTACTACTGCTGGAGGTTCTCAAGGTTCTACAACTACATTACACGAAGGCTTCTTTGAATCTGGATGGGATGGTTGGTCTGATGGAGGATCTGACTGTTTTAGATATAGTGGTACGCGCTCATATGAAGGAAATTACTCTATACGTATAAGAGATAATTCTGGAACTGCTTCCGCAATGACATCTCCAACATTTAACTTAACAAGTTATGATGCTGTTGAGGTTGAGTTCTATTTTTATTCATATTCTATGGAAAATAATGAAGATTTCTGGTTGCGATTCTACAACGGTTCATCATGGTCTACTGTTGGGACTTGGGCAAGAGGAACATCCTTCGAAAATAATAACTTTTATTCTGCAACTGTTACGTTAAACAGTTCTGATGTGAATTTTGCTTCAAATTCAGCATTTAGATTTCAAAATGATGCCAGTGGAAATGCAGATCATATTTATATTGATCAGGTTAAAATTAGAGGTATTATTGGTAATGGAGGTACCACAAATTCTATTAATTTAGTGTCTTCTTATAATACTACTTTTACCTCAAATAGTAATTCATTTAATGGAGATGCAATGGTGTATCCAAACCCTGCTGTTAATGTTTTAAATATTAATTCTAATTTTGGAACTATAAAATCTAAATATAGAATTACAAATCTTTTAGGTCAGGTAATTAGCGCTGGAACTATTCAAAATAATTCTGTTGATATTACTAATTTAAAACGAGGAATTTATTTAATTGAACTTACAGATGAAGAAGAAACATTCACTCAAAAGTTTATTAAACAATAATCAAATGACATAAATAAATTATCCCCAATTAATAGTTTAACTATAAATGATCCTAAAAACCCAAGTTAACCCTTGGGTTTTTTGTTTCTTTGTAAAAAATAAAACTTGTGAATTATTTATCTGTAGAAAATATTTCTAAATCTTATGGAGAACGCATCTTGTTTCAAGATATTTCTTTTGGAATTAATAAAGATCAAAAAATAGCTTTTGTTGCCAAAAACGGTACAGGAAAAACCTCTATATTAAATATAATTGCTGGCTTGGATAGCACAGATACAGGACAAATTGTAAGTAGAAAAGATATTTCTATTGCTTACTTGGCTCAAAAAGATGATTTAAACCCTAATTTAACCATAGAGGAAACTATTTTTGCTACTGATAATAAAATACTTTCGATAGTAAATCAATATGAAAAGGCATTAGAAAACCCAGAAGAAGCAGAAGCTTATCAAGCTGCTTTTGATTTAATGGATCAGTACAATGCTTGGGATTTTGAAACCCAATACAAACAGATTTTATCAAAATTAAAACTTGATGATTTATCTCAAAAAATCTCATCACTTTCTGGAGGTCAAAGAAAGAGACTTTCTTTAGCTATTGTGCTAATTAGCAAACCTGACTTATTAATTCTAGATGAGCCTACAAATCACCTAGATTTAGAGATGATTGAATGGTTAGAATCTTTTTTTGCTAAAGAAAAAATAACCCTATTTATGGTTACGCACGATCGTTATTTTTTAGAACGTGTTTGTGATGAAATTTTAGAGTTAGATCAAGGGAAAATATATAAATATAAAGGAAACTACTCCTATTATTTACAAAACAAGGAAGAACGTTTAGCGCTAGAAGCTACAAATTTAAGCAAGGCAAAAAGTCTGTTTAAAAAAGAATTGGATTGGATGCGAAAGCAACCAAAAGCAAGAACTACCAAATCTAAATCTAGAATTGATGATTTTTTTCAGATTAAAGAAAAAGCACATCAGCGAAGAAAAGACCATACAGTTCAATTAGAAATAAACATGGAGCGTTTAGGAAGTAAAATTCTTGAACTACATAAAATTTATAAATCATTTGATGATAAAAAGATTTTAGATGGCTTCGATTATGTCTTTAAACGTGGGGAGCGTATTGGGATTATTGGTAAAAACGGAACTGGAAAATCATCATTTTTAAATATTATAACACAAAAAAATCCTGTTGATGCAGGAAAAGTTGTGGTTGGAGAAACCATTAAATTTGGTTACTACACACAGGCAGGAATCAACATAAAAGAAGGTCAAAAGGTTATAGAAGTAATTAAAGAATTTGGCGAATTTATTCCACTTACAAAAGGCAGAAAAATATCTGCTTCTCAGCTTTTAGAGCGCTTTTTATTTGATAAGAAAAAACAATATGACTTTGTTGAAAAACTTTCTGGAGGAGAACAAAAACGTTTGTATTTATGTGCAGTTCTTATTCAAAATCCTAATTTCTTAATTTTAGATGAACCTACCAACGATTTGGATGTAGTTACACTAAATGTATTAGAAAACTTCTTGTTAGATTATCCTGGAAACTTGTTAGTAGTTTCTCACGATCGTTATTTTATGGATAAAATCGTAGATGCTTTATTCGTTTTTAGGGGTGAAGGTATTGTAGAAAATTTTCCTGGTAATTACTCTGATTTTAGAGCTTATGAAAACTCAAACCCTTATGAAAAAGTTGAAATTACAGCACAAAAAGTTGAGAAACCTGCAGAGAAAACAATAAAAACTACTTTAAGCTATAATGAAAAACGTGAATTTGGGGCATTAGAAAAAGAAATTGAAAGACTTCAAAATCAAAAAAAAAGAATTGAAAAACAATTTTTAAATGTTGAAATTGCACCTGATGACATTTCTAAAAAATCTGAAGAACTAGAAAAAATTATTAAATCTATTGATGTAAAAGAAGAACGTTGGTTTGAACTTTCTATGAAAATGGAAAATTAAACACTTACAATGTTTTCTTTTGATAAAAGTGGCTCGTTATTAAAACGCAATAGAATTTGAGCAACTGCTATAGTATCTTTTTCACAATACGTTACAATGCGCTCTATATTTTTCTCTTGATAAAAAACTTTTGAAACTTCACTCCCATCAATATCATCTTTTGGTGACGGAATCCCCAAAATTGAAGTCAATAATTTTAAAGAAGTGTAGTGTTTGTAATCTCCAAACTTCCATAGTTCTAAAGTATCTATATGAGGCACTTCCCAAGGTTTTTTACCAAATAAATTTAGATTTTTAGGCAATTCTATTTGATGAACAATCATTCTTCTTGCTATAAACGGAAAATCGAATTCCTTCCCATTATGTGCACATAAAATATGTGTTTTTTTAGCAAAATGATTATCTAATAAGATTTTAAAATCAGATAACAATTGATGTTCATCATCACCATAAAAAGAGGTGACCCTTAATTGTTTTTTATTATCAATGATAACAAAATAACCAACGGAAATACAAATTATTTTTCCAAACTCTGCCCAAATTCCTGCTTTTTCATAAAATTCTTCAGCTGTAAATTCCTCTTTACGTTGATATTTAGTTTTGGCTTCAAAAAGTAGTTTTATTTCTTCAGAAACATTACCCCAATTTTCTTCTTGAGGAACGGTTTCTATATCCAAAAAAAGGATGTTATTTAATTTATAAGTAAGATTCATAGCAATACAATTTCTTTTTCGAACATAAATATAGTGAAAAAGAGAAAGCTCTTAAAAACACACTGGTAATAATGTAAATAATTAGTGAAATTAAGTTGTACTTAATTCCTTAACATTAAGAATTTGGTTCTAACATTAAATGATTGTAAAGAATTTGCTTCTTTATTACAATTATCATTATTTTTGGTATATTCCATAAATATAAGTATGAATAAAAAAGATATTAAAATTTTACTAGTTGACGATGAGCCAGATATTTTAGAAATTATTGGATACAATTTAAGAAATGAAGGCTATCAAATTTTTACTGCAGAAAATGGTTTAAAGGCAATAAAATCTGCTAAAAAAAATCTTCCTCATCTTATTTTATTAGATATTATGATGCCAGAAATGGATGGCATAGAAGCTTGTGAAAAAATTAGAAAGATAAAATCTTTAGAAAATGTAATTATCTCTTTTTTAACTGCTAGAGGAGAAGACTACTCTCAAGTAGCCGGTTTTGAAGCTGGTGCTGATGATTACATTACAAAACCTATAAAACCAAAAGTTTTGGTTAGTAAGATAAAATCTTTACTTAGAAGATTAAAAACGGAAACTGAAAATAAAGAAACCTTAAAACTTGGAGACATCGTTATAGATAGAGACGAGTATGTTGTTTTTAAAGCTGGTAAAAAAATTGCTTTACCTAGAAAAGAATTTGAACTTTTTTCACTATTAACTTCAAAACCAGGAAAGGTTTTTAAAAGGGAAGTTATTTTAGATACAGTTTGGGGAAATGAGGTTGTAGTTGGCGGCAGAACAATTGATGTTCATATTAGAAAATTGAGAGAAAAAATTGGAGACGATCACTTTAAAACTGTTAAAGGAGTTGGTTACAAATTTGTTTTATTGGGCACAGACCTTTAATGATATAAACTTATTACTATTTGAAACTTAAAAAAACATACTCTTATGCATTGTTGTCTGCTATGTATTTAACTGCGCTAGCAATTGCCATAAGTTTAATTTCATATTTTATAATTAGTAAACATCTTGGTTTAGGTACTGTCATAGTTTCTGTAATTACTTTATTTATAATTTCCTTTTTTATCATTCAATATAGAACAGAACACTTTATATATAGAAGATTAAAAAAGTTATATGAAGAAGTTTCCATATTAGATATTAATGATTTAAGAAGAGATTCTGCAAATACCGATATCGAGAAACTTTCTAAAAGCATGCAAAGCTTTGTAGAAGGAAAGCGCTTAGAAATTAAAAGCTTAACGGATATAGACTCTTTTAGAAAAGATTTTTTAGGCAATGTTGCTCATGAATTAAAAACCCCTTTATTTACTGTACAAGGTTATATTTTAACATTGTTGGAAGGAGCAATTAATGATAAACAAATACGAATGAAGTATTTAGACAGAGCCAATAAGGGTGTTGAAAGACTTTTAGCTGTTGTTAAAGATTTGGATATGATTACCAAGTTAGAAAATGAAGGAACTAAACTAAATATCGAAAATTTTAATATTCTAGAATTGGTTCAAAATATATTTGACTTGTTTGAGATGAAAGCAAAAAAGAGAAATATTTCTTTATCTTTTGATAAAATCTATGAATTTCCGGTTTTTGTAAAAGGAGATGTTGAAAAGATTGAGCAAGTACTCATTAATTTAATTGTAAATTCTATTAAATACGGAAAACCAAATGGAAATATAGTTTTTAGTGCAGAAAACTACTCTGATAGTAAGTTTATAATTAAAGTGGTGGATGACGGAGAAGGCATAAAAAAAGAGCACTTACGGCGTTTATTTGAACGTTTTTACAGGGTAGATCAAAGTAGATCTCGTGATCAAGGAGGATCTGGATTAGGACTTTCAATAGTAAAGCATATTATTGAGGCTCACAACGAAAATATCTTCTTAAAAAGTACTTTTGGCAAAGGTTCTGAATTTTCATTTACTTTAGAAAAATCCAAATAAAATAGACAGTAATTGACTTAAACTAAATCGAAACCGATATCTTTTCTGTAATTTATTTTATCAAAATCAATTTTACTGATACTTCTGTAACTCTTCTCTAAAGCTTCCTCTATCGTATCTCCAAATGATGTAATAGCCATAACTCTACCTCCATTAGTAACAACTTTATCGTCTTTTAAAACAGTACCTGCGTGAAAAACAATGGATTCCTCTACATTATCAAAACCATTAATTTCTTTATCTTTTTGATAAGCTTCGGGATAGCCGCCTGAAACCAACATTACTGTTGTTGCCGTTTTTTTAGTTACTGAAAAAGACTTTTCGTGTAATGTTTGATTCGCCACACCCTCAAATAAATCAAATAAATCAGATTCAATTCTTGGTAAAACAACTTCGGTTTCTGGATCTCCCATTCTAACATTATATTCCACTACTGACGGATTCCCCTTATCATTCATTAGCCCTATAAAAATAAAACCTCTATAATCAATTCCGTCTTTTTGTAAACCGTTAATTGTTGGTTTTATAACGAGTTCTTCAACTTTATCCAAAAAAGAATCATCTGCAAATGGTACTGGAGAAATTGCCCCCATTCCACCAGTATTTAAACCAGTATCTCCCTCTCCAATTCTTTTATAATCTTTTGCTGATGGCAATATTTTATAGTTTTTCCCATCAGTTAATACAAATACAGATAACTCAATCCCTTTTAAAAACTCTTCTACAACAACTCTTGATGAAGCTTTACCAAATTTTTCATTAGACACCATTTCCTTTAACTCCATTTTAGCTTCATTTAGAGAATCTAAAATCAACACACCTTTACCTGCCGCTAAACCATCTGCTTTTAATACAAAAGGAGGCTGTAACGTTTCTAAAAAAACAAAACCTTCTTCTAAGTTGTCTTTTGTAAATGATTGGTATCTTGCTGTAGGTATATTATGCTTTTGCATAAAATGTTTGGAAAAATCTTTACTCCCTTCCAATAATGCGCCATCTTTCTGAGGTCCAATTACAGGAATGTCCTTTAATAAGCTATCTGCTAAAAAAAAATCGTGAACCCCTGCTACTAGTGGAGCTTCAGGTCCAACCACAACCATTTTAATATTGTTGTTTACAACAATATTTTTTATTGCTTTAAAATCTGTTGGGTTTATATTGATATTTGTTGCTAATTGTTCTGTACCCGCATTTCCTGGAGCTACAAAAAGCTGTTCTACTTTTTTACTTTGAGAAAGTTTAAGTGCAAAAGCATGTTCTCTTCCTCCGGAACCTAAAATAAGTACATTCATTATGATATAATTGGGACTGCAAATATATTCAAAATGTTTATAAAAATGCTTTTGGTGTAAAGCTTCTTTTAATTCTTAACCCATGAAGTTGCTTTTGAATTTGTTTAAATCTAGTACGCCTTTTCTTCTTTAATGAATACATTTATAAAGGTTCGTACTATAATTTTAACATCTAAAATAAAAGACCAATTTTCGATATAAAAAATATCTAATCTAACTCTATTTTTAATATCTGATGCCTTTATAACTTCACCTCTGTAACCACTAATCTGTGCCAATCCAGTAATACCAGGTTTTACCGAATTTCTTAACAGATAGTTTTCTACTTCTTTTACATATTTTTGAGTTTGTGCATTCATATGAGGTCTTGGCCCAACAATGCTCATATCGCCTAATAATACATTAAAAAATTGCGGTAGTTCGTCTAAACTAGTTTTTCTTAAAAATGCGCCTACCTTTGTGATCCTTTTATCGTTTTTTGTTGCTGAAACCGTATCCGCATTATTGTTCACCTTCATAGATCTCAATTTATAACATAAAAATTGGTTTCCATCAACACCATCTCTTTTTTGTTTAAAAAACAACGGGCCTTTTGAATCTAACCTAATAATTATCCATAGAATTGGAATTAACCAAGATAGTATAGTAATACATACGAGTAAAGAAAATACTATATCTAATATTCTTTTTTTGATATGAGTTTCTCTTTTTTCAAATGGTAACGGTTTTGGTTTTAATACTGGAATATTGCCCAAATATTCTAAAACAAAATCCTTACTGTAAATAGCCCTACTCTCAGGTAAAAAAGTAAGTTCTATATTATTCTCTTCAACAAACATCCTGATATTGCGTAGTTGTTTTTTTGAAATAGTTGCTGGATTGCAATAAATTTCGTCAATTTTATTGTCTTGTACATATTGTAAACCGTCTTTTGTTTTACCCAGATAGTATTGAGATTTATACTTTTCTTTTGAAAAAAAACCAATAAAACGAATACCAAATTTATTTTTTTCATAAAATAACTTTTCAAGTTTATCTGCTGAATTTATCTCACCAAAAAGAATAATATTTTTTAATTCTTCAGTATATAATTTTCTTGTTTTAAAAATATAAAAGCTTGTAAGTTTAAAGAAAGAAACAAAAAACACAATTAATGTGAAGATTTGAACTTGATCCCCAATAATTTTGCCTTCTTTGAAAAAACTAAAAAAACTTAAAAAGCCTAATAAAACTATAAAAAAATGAGAAGACAAAAGTAAAAGAACTTTACTAAAACCGTAATATTTTTTAACATTATAGAAACCTGTATTATATGCAGAAAAAAGCCAGAAAAAAGTTATGTATACTAAAAAGTATACATCTAAATAATTCTTATTAGAAATAAAATATAGAATAACATAAATAATTAGCAAATCTAAAATGATCTGAAAAAGCTTTCTAAGTAAAAATTTATCTTGTTTCACTTGTTTTACTTGTTTTACTTTTAAATATTTCAGTCAAAATAAATAACTGAAAATAATTCTTTTCTTAGCAATAAAT
Source organism: uncultured Polaribacter sp. (assembly GCA_913020555.1). Classification (GTDB taxonomy): domain Bacteria; phylum Bacteroidota; class Bacteroidia; order Flavobacteriales; family Flavobacteriaceae; genus Polaribacter. The sequence goes on from CAJWAC010000021.1 coordinate 14,145, forward strand.
ATTTTTTGCAACGTAAAAATAATCTTTTAAATATAATTATCACAAAAAATATAATTGCAATTTTTGTAAATTAAACACTCTAAAATTACAATATCTTAAAAACCCCATTTTAAAAAGTATTTTATGGCAGAGAACGAATGTCTAATTAATAACTTAATACTTTTTGAAGAACCTTGCTTTAAAATATGTCTAATTTCTTCTTTTGGATAGTACAACTTCTTCTTTCCAAGTAAGTCAACTTTTCTACAAATATCAACGTCTTCCATATATAAAAAGTAACGTTCATCAAAACCATTTAATTGAATAAAATGCTCCGTTTTATACAAATGAAAACACCCTGCCAAGTATTCAGCATAAAATGAATCTGTCAAATCTTTATCTCTATATTGGCCTTTATATATTGCTGGTTTAAAAAACGAATTTAAAAAATTAAACCTCCTTCCTATTAGTTCTAAAAAATGAGGATATCTCCTACAAGAATATTGGTGCTCTCCTGTTGGAAATAAAACTTTTGGTGAAATCATTGCAAGATCTTCATCCTTTTTTAGTTGTTTAATCAAATTAGGGATTACTAACTTATCAAAGGTAACATCTGGATTAAGTATAAGGTGGAAATTAGATTTGTTTTTAATCCTATCAATTACCCTATTTTGCCCGGCGCCGAAACCAATATTCTTACCTACACCAATATATTCTACTTCTTCTTGATGGAAAATATTTTTATAAAGTTGTTCTCTTGTATTATCTATTAAATATAATCTTTTTGTTAAAGCCACATTTAAAAATGAATTTACCGTTTTTGTAAGCTCTCCTAAATCTTCATTATAAAGAACAATAGAAGCTGTAATCTCTATTTTTTCTTTCATTTCATTAATATGCTTTTTCCTCTCCTTTAAAAATATTTAAAACAGTCTGAATAATTATTTTTATATCTAAAAAGAAAGACCAATTTTCAATATAAAAAATATCTAAGCGTACTCTATTTTTAATATCAGATTTCTTTTTAATTTCTCCTCTATATCCGCTAATTTGGGCTAAACCTGTAATCCCTGGTTTTACGATATGCCTTTTTAAATAATCATTTACATCTTTTTGGTATTCTAAAGATAGTGTTTCTAGGTGTGGCCTTGGGCCAACAACACTCATGTCTCCAAATAAAACATTAATAAATTGAGGCAATTCATCCATGCTAGTTTTTCTTAAAAAAGCTCCAATTTTAGTAATTCTAACGTCATTTTTAGTTGCGTGTACTTTATCAGACTGAGAATTAATTTTCATAGATCTAAATTTGTAACAAACAAATTCGGTCCCATTAATACCTTCTCTTTTTTGTTTAAAAATTAAAGGTCCTTTAGACTCTAACTTAACTATAACCCAAAGAATAGGCATTAACCAAGATAAAATAAATATGGATATAACTAATGAAAAACAAATATCGAAAATTCGTTTCTTGTAGAAATTCTCTGCAAAATCAAAAGGTAATTTTTGAACGTTTAACACCATTAAAGCATCGTCATAATACTCTATAGTTTGATTTTTACTATATAATTCAATGGTGTTAGGTATTAATTTTAGTACAATGTTTTTTTCTGTAGTAAATTTCTTAATAATATTAACTTGTTCTCTAGAATGTCCTTTTAAACTCAAGTAAATTTCATCCACTTGATTATTTCTTGCATAATCCATGACATCGTAAAAATTTCCTCTGCGCTCAGTATTTTTGAAAACATTATCAGAAAAAAAACCCAGATATTTATATCCTAAATTAGATTTACTTTTAAAGAGCCTTATAATATTTTTTGCAGATTCATCAAACCCCAATACAACTGCAGATCTAAGATTGTTGCCTAAAGCTCGGTATTTTTTAAGAATAAAAAACCATAACAACTTTACTACAGATATAACTAATAAAATCGATGAAAGAACTAATAAATCATCTTGAACAATATTACCTTTTCTAAAAACTCCAAAATATGCATAATATCCCAATATAAATATTACAAATTGTTTAAATAATAGATTAACTAATCTTAATATTCTTGTATGGCGATATACATTGTAAAACCCTATAAAGTAAGATGTTAAAATCCAGAAAATTGATATATATTGTAAGAAATAAAAATTAAGGTAATACTTATTGTAAGTAAAATAAATAATAAGAATAATTAATAATAAATCTATTATTAATTGTATAGGTTTCATAAATGAAGAATATCTTTTTTTCAATTATTTTTTGTTAAAAAATTATTCACTTGGGTTTTAAAGTTTTCAAGAAAGACTTTTTCTTCGAAACCCTTGGAATGATTTCTTATCCATTGAGGATCAAATTTATCTTCGATAGTAAAAAAATAATCCAAAGCTTTTTGCAAAGAAAAAACATTTTGTTCTTTAAAAAAAATTCCTGAGGATTTAGATATGATTTTTTTGTTCTCAACTACGGTCTCCAAGGCGCCTCCTTTTTTATATGCGATAATAGGTATTCCTTGGGTCATAACCTCTAGAGGTATCATTCCAAAATCTTCTTCACCAGGAAACAACAACCCTCTTGAATTTTGAATATAATATTGTAATTCTGAATCTTCTAAAAATCCTTTAAATTGAATATTTTTATTCGATTTCTTTTCTAATCTGTCTTTTTCTGAGCCATTGCCAATAACAATTAATTTCTCTCTGTTTTTATTAAAACAATCTACCAATAAATCAATTTTTTTATATGGTGTTATTGCTCCAAAACTCAAAAAATACTCTTTAGAATTAGTTTCTAAAAGCGGAGTATCAAAAAGTGATGATTCTATTGGAGGGTAAATAACTTGTGCTTTTCTATTGTAGAACTTTTTTACTCGTTTTGCGACATTTACTGAATTAGCTATATATAAATCTACATTATCAACAGTGGTTTTATCCCATTTTTTTAGCTTTTTGAAAAAAAAATTTGCAAACGGCCTCAATAATGGGCTCATAGAATTAAGATATTCATTTGTAAAACCCCAACAATACCTCATTGGGCTATGAATATAACATATGTGTTTTGCATTGTTAGTAATCTTTATGCCTTTAGCTGGACCTGATTCTGAAGAAATTATTAAATCATAATCTTTCTTTAAAGTCAAAGAATCTATCGCTTTAGGGTATAACGGGAAAAATTTTTGATAGTGTTTTCTAAAAAAGGGGGTATTATATTTTGAAGTAAAAATCTCGTGATCATTTAAAAAATCTCCATAATTATTTTTATCATAAAAAAGAGTATAAATATCTGCTTGGGGATATAACTTTAAAATAGATTCCACAACTTTTTCTCCTCCTCTTCTTGTAATAAACCAATAATGAATTATAGCTACTTTCACTTATTTTTTATAAATAATTTATTACACAAAGAAAGACTTAAAATAAAAGCAAAACAAACAACTAATATATAGGTCCCAAGACCTTTTAGAAAATTAAAAGTTAGCATAAAAAAGTTACAAAATAACAAGAAAAAAAATAGCGGTAAGTAGCTGCTATTTCCAGAAAAAACATTGATAGATACTATTTTCTGTAAACACCCGTATAAAAAAATCACTATTAAACCCAACCATCCAAAATCTATGTAAAGACCCCCGAAAAAAGTGATAAATGTAAGGATTCGTGGATGTGTAGCTTGAACCTCATCTTGATTGATATTAGTAAAACCATATTTATTTGTAAACTTATTTAAAATAAAAAAAGTAAATTTCCCATATTGTTTTTTTAAAGGTTTCTTTTGGTAATATTTGACCAAATTATCAAATTCAAAAACTCCGTGAACATAATATTGTGCAATTTGAAAACCAGATACCATCAATTTTTTCACATTAGGATTTTTTGTTGAATGTATTACTTTAAATACTTCAGGACTTGGCTCTAAAAACTCATTTAAGAAAAAATCTGTAGTAAATGATGAATGATTAGCGTCTGAGTCACTAGACTCTCTTTGCATGATAATTGAAGTAGCCGTTAAAAATAAAAAGGAAAAAACCGAACAGATTATTAAAATATGTTTTCTAGTAAAACGTATTTTTCCAAAATACATTAATATAATAAATAGTAAAACTGTTGGTATGAAAAAAGAATTCCTACTTGCTCTAATGTAGCCTTCAACAAATGGCAGTAAAAATAACAACAGTGATATAATAATTAGTTTTTTACTCTTTATTTTATTTTTTAATACAAAAATAATTGGCATGAAATAAAGCTGAGAAAATATAGCACAAATAATAAAAATTAAATTTGTTTTGGGAGCTGCCAATAATCTTCTGTTCTCCCAAACATCATATTTAAAACTTACATTTCTGTATAAAAACAAATCTACATATCTAACCAAATAACTTATTAAAGTGGTCAGAATAATCACATATAAGACCTTTTTAGAAATGATTGAAAAGCCCTTGTTTTCAGTTTTTGGAGTTGGAAAAATAATATATCCGAGAATTAAAAAGAGATATGAAAGAAAAATAAACCAAAATGATTCGTTTGCAAAAGGGAAAACAATTTTAGCAGGAAATAAAATAAAGATAAAAATCCAAACAAAAATACCCCCAAAAATACTTGTAATAAAAGGAAAGTGTTTTGATTTAATCATCCCTAATTCATTAAAATTAACATTATACAAGATGTAATATAAAGAAACGTAAGAGAAATAAATGACCTTTTGAAAATAATATTCTTTGATCTTAATACTATATACTGAGTAATATTGGCAATAAAGAAAATAGAATATAGAATAAATGTAAGACTTAATAAATCGAGGTAGTTTCTGTAGAAATACAATACAACTATTGAAATGATAAAAAGCAACAAAAAATACCAATTATTAGCTTTTGCCAAACCTTCCCTATCGACAATACTAGAGTTCAACGCTGAAGAAATCCACATAGTCATTTGACAAAATATAATAAAAAACACAATGCTATTATCTGAATAAGTTTCTTTGAAATAATTTGATAAATAAGGCATTACGTATGGTGAAAGAAAGTAAATAAAAATTGATAAAATAAAAATAAACAAATAAAATAAAGAAAAATAGAAATCTAATTTACGTGTACTCTTAGTATATAAATCTTTAAAATACCTTACTGAAATTACTTGGTATATTAGCACAACAATTGCTGCTAGTCTATAATAAAAACCATAAACTCCCGTAGTTTCGTAATCAAAAAAATATTTTGAAAGAATTCTTCCAGACACCGTTAATAAAAATAAAAAAGAAGAAGAAATTAACAAATGAATACTAAATGATATAATTTTTCTATACTTAATAAAAATTTGATGTTTATTTACTTTAAGAAAAGCATATATGCTGTAACAAACCCAAAATAAAGCATAAATCAGTATTAAAATATTTATATTTAGTATATTAGGTTGAGTTGTTTTAAAAAAATAGCCTAATAAAAAACATAATAATAACAAATAAATTCCTGCCTCTAGAAGTACAGCTTTATTTATTTTTTCTTGACTTTTTAAAATTGTAGAATAAAATTTTTGTACAGCAATTATGTAAGAGATATTGGCAGCCATATAAATTTCTAATCCATAAAAATTAAAACAGTAATAAAACAAAAGATTTAAAAGAAAAGCAAACAACAGCCATAATGGATGTAAACTAAAGCCCTCTTTGATACTCATATCTTTCTTTCGTAAAATAAAATAAGGATATGCTCCTGGCACACCTAAACTTATTATCGAATTTAAAAGTACACCTACACCAGCCAATGCATACTCCAAAATCCCAAAATCATTTTTTGTTAGCAGATCTGCCAAAAAAATTGGCACTAGAAAAGTTATTCCTTTAGCAATTAAAAAAGAAAATAAGAAGAAAATATTTTTTTTCAAAAATTTAATTATTTAATATGTTTAACGCTTTGATGATTTATATATAAAATTGGAATAAATAAAGTGAAAAGGATAACACCATGTTGCCGTTCAAAAACACTCTCAAACACTAAAAATAATGAAAAACTAATAATAACTATGAGTAGATATTTATTTCTTGAATTAATAGCGTCTATTATAATTTTGATAATAAATATAATAAAGAAAAGACCTCCAATCAATCCAAATTTCACGAACTCTTCTAAAAACTGATTATGCGTATTGTACCTATATGCCATTCCTTTTTTAAAATCAATTTTAGTATACTTCTTAACAAGTTCAATTTCAAAATCTCCTGTGCCAACCCCTATTAAAATATTCTCTTTTAAAATTTGTATTGCACAATACCATTTAATTAAACGTAATTCTAAACTGTTTGAATTAACCTCATCATACTCAAAACTAAAAACTTGATGATTATAAATATTTTTTTCTATGTTCCATTCTATTTTAGAAAGTCTTCCAAATTTACCTATAAAATTGGTTTGTTTTACAACAAAATAAGAGACTAAAACAATAGAGCATATAACTAATAACTTTTGCTTTTTAGATGAAATAATTATTTTTTTTATTAAAAAGAAAATGACATAAAGCAGTATCACCCCAGAAATAATTCTCGAACCCAATAAAATAATGAAAAACAATATATACCCTAATTCTAAGTAACCATAAAGCATTTGGATTTTTTGATTTTCAATTTGATAAATTAAAAAACCTACCATTGGAACATAGAATAAAGAAAAATATGCATGATGTATCCCTGTAATAGGGTTTAACGAATATGTTGGTAAAGTAAATAAGGGGCCACCAATAATAAACATTTTGTGGTATAGTAAAAAAAGAGAAAAAACTATTAACCAATATTTAAAAGCATTAAAAAAATAAAAAAGTTTTTGCTTGCTAATTTCTTCTGTAAAAACAATAATAGGTAATATTAAAAAGCTAAGTTTAACAGTAACTTCAGCCTTGCCTTTTATGAAATCTTCTGTGTACAGAAGACCTAACAAATTAACTATAAAATAAGCTACAAAAAAATAAACAATAGTGTTATTCTTTAAACGTTTTAGTTTTTGAAATAACTTTTTATCCGAAAAAAAAAATATCGTTAAAAAAATAATGGAAATAGAACTTAATTTATAACCTATACTTAAAGAGAAGGGTGCAAAAAAAAGCAATATCGCATAAATGTTTTCTCTTTCTATTTTTAAAATATTCATTACTCTATTTCATTATATTTTTGAACCAATACTCCTGTATTTTTTGAAAAATAAACAGGTAATGTTCTGTCAGCATTTTTAATTTCTAATTCTTCTATATTAACTGGTCTTAACGAATCTCCTTCATCAAAGTTTGCAATGAAATATCCTTTCGAGTTTTTTGCGTTAATAGTTATCTTTCCAATTTTAGAATTATAACATCTATTAATCCAAATTCCTGCAAACAATTTATACTCAATATCAGATGCGTCTTGCATTGGAGACATTTCTTCATCACTACCAATACCAAACTGTTCTATAATAACATCTTTAATTGCATGGTTTTGACCTGTTAAATAAATTCCGTGCCTATCAGAAGATTTAATATATAATTTATCTATAGTTACATTCTCCGGGTTATTACCCCACCCATCTAATGCTAGTGCAGCATGACTGTTATGATAGCGCTTGTCACCAGAACCAAGGTCATCAATTATTAAATGCTTAATTGTAATAAATTTACTACCGTGATAAATATGACATCCTCGAGAACGCATTTTTCGAATACTTTTTGTTGTATTAGATTTTAAAAAAACAGTATCTATTTCTATATTGGTTGCCTCGGTTATTCCTAATCTATCGTAAGAAATAACAGTGCCCTTTAATGAAATATTTTTAGGTTTCTTTTTTGTTTTTACATCTTGTGTAATATGGATAAGATCAAATTCTGCATTATCAAACTGAATGGATAAATTTGTTCTTCCGTCAAGGATTAATGCAGTTTTATAGTATCCTTTAGGAAAAAATAATGTAATATTATTATTCTCTGCTAAATCTAATGCAGTAGTTATTTTAGGCTTTTTACTTATTGGGTGTATGTAGGTATAAGATGAATCTGGAAAAATACCGTATCTTCTTACATCTCCTATATTATATGCTTTATTTAAAGCATATATGTCTTCTTTAAGGTTACTCTTATTTTCTTTAGTTACTTGTTCTTTTAATGGTTTTAGCTGAATTTCCTTTTTTTTACAAGTAGAAAGAAAAAAAATAAGAAAGGAAAATGCACATATTAACTTTAAGTATTTCATTTCTTAATTTTATTTTTTGAATATACTTTGTCTAAAAGACCTGGAGTTTCTACTTTTTTTAGTTTAGCCTTGGTTGTTTCAATATCCATTTTTATATATCTTAATGGTTGATTTACATACATGCCAGAAATTTTCAAATCTTTAGAAATAGAAGAATTCCCTCCAATATTAATAGCATTAGCAACACTTACTCCAGGATTAAACAAACAACTGGTACCTATATATACATTATTTCCTATTGTAATATCACCATCAACTCTAATTCTATCAACACCTTCTTTTGCGTGCACGTAACCATGTGTCCAAAATTGACTTCCCATACCAGCTACTTGACTATGATTTCCAAAAGTAATACTGCAAGTAAGATCTAAAAAATTGCTATAAGTTATAACTGTTCCAGTACCTAACTTTAAAAATGATTTACCATAGGTGATAGAAGAAAACCCGCGGGTAATTTTATTTAGCCTACCAATAACACTTTTATCCCCTAAACAAACCGAAATTGGTCCTTTAAAATAATTTAAATTTTTTATAATTGATCCTTTATCCATTTTTAAAGATGTAACCTTGATGAAATTAAAATGACCAATACTCGAAAATTTATTTAGTTCTAGTTTATCTACAAATAAAATGGAAAAACCAATTTTTGATTTCCAGCTAATTTTATGTCCAAGTATCTTTAAAAATAGATTTGAAGACTTGCTGGGAAATAGGCAAAAAAAAGCCGTGAGAAACTTCTTCATTAAAACTTATTTTTTTAAAATTAGTCTATTGACATATTTGTTATAATTATGGGTCTCAAATGCTATAGGCTCGTAATTTTCGATACCTATAGGGTTCAAAGAATATTGTACTTGAAATAATAACCTTTTGTTTTGCTTTGGAAGTAAACCTTTGTGAAAACCATAAGTGTCTACTAAAAAGGCTGATCCTTTAGGGCTAATAAAATGTTTTATTGCTTTTTCACCAAATACCTTTATTATTTCCTTATCACTATACCTTTTTATTTTTCTTAATTTTGGGGAAGACGAACTCCCTTCTACATATACATGGGGACCATCTTCCATCTCTACATCTGTAAGATAAACAAAAAGCTTACAGAACTTATAATCATCCACGTCTCTATGAAATAATTGAGCCTGTTCAGCTTGCTCTTTGCCAGGAATAGACCACCACATATTAATATTGCTAATAGTTGGGGTTGCACCTAAAAAATCCTTAACAGCATTTAAAATATCTGAGTTATTCGCAATATCCAGTAATTCTTTAATACCTGAAATATCCTTTCTCCTGTAATTAGCAACATGAACCTGGGCGGGTATTTCATTACTTTTAAACTCCCCTAAATCTTTCCTAAATGGATCAAAACATTTAAATTCTGTGATTTTTTTAAGTATATTGTCAATTTCTTCGCTTGAAAGAAACAGACCAATTTCAGTATAACCCTTTGTATTTAATTCATTATTTTTTATTAAAACTAACTTTCCATTATTTTTTGGTAAATCAATCTTTGGTATTTTTTTGATTTCTTTTTGAACAAAAAAATCTCTCATATATTTGGCTTTTATCATTCTCATAAAATAAAAACCCATTATTTTCTTAAACTTCTTCATATCATTTTAAAATTCGCACATATTGTGTTTTTCCATTTTCTTTAGAGATTTTTAATTTTCCTGTTAAAATTATATAGAGTAAAATAAAAATTAAAAATGAACATATTGTATATATACCTTGGGCACCATTTATAAAATTAAAAACTGGCATAAAAAAATTAATAATCAACATGTAAAAAAGTAGTGGTATAAATTGAAATCTACCCTCTAGTGTTCGGTTAAATATTAATTTCTGTAATACTCCAAAGAAAAACATAAAAATAAGAGAGAACCATCCAAAATCAATAAATATGGGGCCAAAAAAAGTAGTATAGACACCTGTTCTTGGTGGTGCATTCTGTATTTCTTTTAAATCAAAATTTGTTCTAAAAATTATATTTATAAATTTCACAAGAATATTAAAAGTGTAAGCTCCGTAATAATGATTTTTATTGTAATTATTGTAAAGGTAACCAAACTCAAATGCACCATGCAAATAGTATTGTGCAAAATTAACAGTTGTTAACCTTGCTGCTTGTAAGGTTTTATTACTTGATTTTATAATTTTAACTTTAGTTTCTTCTTTAGGGGTTATAGTAAAATTATAATTAGATCTTTTTAAAATATGTTCAATGGCTACCTTATCTGTCTTTGCAAAATCTTTTGTTCGTTCTATAAACAATTGTGTAGAAAAAATTCCTAAAAAACAAAGTATCCCTATACCTGTTAAAAATTGTATTGGTGTGATTTTAATCTTTTTAAAATAAAACAAATATGCACTAAACAAAATTATAATTACAAATAAGCCTGACCTAGAGCCCAACATTATAAACTCAAATCCAGCAGAAAAAAACAATAATACACTCAACCAAAACAAGATTCTATTTTTAGGTTGAATCATGTAATATATAAAAAGAGGTAAAAAACAAAAAGCATTTGTTATCGCAGAAATAATACTTATTACAGATGCTCCTGACCTTTCTAATAAAAATCTATTGTAAGAAATAGAATTGCTAAAAGATGCCTCACGTATATAAAATTTATCTAATATTTTTAAAAAAAGGCCAATAGAGGCTATAAAAATAACAATATATAGTATTCTCCAGAGAATTCTTTTGTTTGTAGTATAAGTTAGTTCTTTTTCAGATTTAGTTTGACTAATTATTTTTAATCCCAAAAAAAAGAAGATATAATTGGTTATAAGATAAACAAAAGGCATAAGACCAATCTGTAGTTTTATTCTTAGTGGTATTAAAAAAAAAATAAACACCCAAAAAAGCAACCCAATTAAACTAACTTTTAAAGGATTATTTTTTTTTAAAAAAGATACATTAGCTATATTAATCATTAGTATTTATTATCGCTTCAAAAGCTTCCACTAAATCTTTGATATTTCTTTTTGAAATACAAGATTTATCTGTAAACGGGTCTGATACTTTTCCACGATAACTTGTGCTATTTAATATGTTAATAAAAGTTATTTTTTCTTGTTCGTTTAAAGTTTTAAACTTCTTGTTTTCAACTAAATAAATAATACTTTTTAGGTCTTTTTTTAAGTCTTTTATATAAATGCAGTTTTCTGCTAAATTATTTATCGTTTTTATTAATGTTACTACGGGTTTATTGCTAAATATACATTCAATTGCAATTGTTCCCGTGACTGTAATTACTAAATCAACTTTTGGCAATACTACATCCATTTTAACAGAATGATGAAGAGCTTTTATCTTATCTTGTTTATGGACATAAGATATTAATTCATCTGTTAATTCATATTTAGATTTTGGATTTGGCTTTAGATATAGAATAGCATTAATTGGTAAAGCTTCATATATTTCTTGAATTAATTTTTTTTGATTCCGATGCTTCTTACCCCACACATCTATATTTGCCTCTGGTTGCATTTGCAATGGATAAAGTAACTTAAAGGTAGAATTATCTTCAATTTCAATTTCTGCACTCTGGTTCCAAAATTCTATATTTTTCCTTTTTTGTCGTTCTATCTTATATTTTAAAATTGGGCTAGGTGTGTTGTACTTTTCACCAGAAAAATAAGAGTATATTTTTAATATTTTATCTTTTGCTTTACTTTTATCTGAAACACTAATTGGTTTCATATAGTCTGGTACAATTTTTCTGTCAACTACCTGATTGATAGTTTCAACCGCTTCTTCTTTCTGTAATATCTCTTTACTGCCAAGATAAGGCTCTAAAGTGTTGTATTTATAAAATGAAAATCGCCCAATAGGGAACCTAGAAGTTGATGGGTTTAGATAAAGTATATTTAATTTTTTACAATTGTAGATTGTTAATAGCTCATGAAAAGCTGTAGATTCTCCAAAAACAAAATCTGGTTTTATTTCACTTAAATATTTTTTAATTTTATCATTATAATAATAAAAATAAGATGTATTTGTTTTGTTAAAATGATTTACTTGCCTGTCGCTTTCAATTACCTCTTCAACTCCTTCATCTTTTCTAAATCCATTCAAATTATATGAAGGATAATCTATAATTAAATTTTTAAACCTATCTGATGGTAAGAATTGTTTATTCTGTGTAAGCCAATAAATATCATGATCTTTTTTAGCCAGTTGATTTGCTATAGCTTCAAAAAAATAAGTTTTATGTCTATTCTCAATAAAAAGTAATTTCATACTCTTAGCTTTCAATCATATTAATTCTCAGTGGCTCTCCTCTTTTAGTATCCACAGAGAATTTCTTTCCTAAAATATCTTCATAATATTTTGGATGCAAACCATATCCTGGTCTTATAGAACGAATATTTTCTTTTGTAATAATTTCTCCTTTTTTCACAGTTTTACAAACAAATAACGATCGAGCAAACTTTTTATTGTTTTTTACCTTTTCTGAAATTTCGTAGGATACTGTACCAAGTAATTTTTCAGCATCTCTTATCTTGGAGACCATTTCCGAAAATTCAGTAATATCAAGCGAAAAATCTGCATCTGGACCACCAATAGATTTGTCAAGAATAAAATGCTTTTCAACAACCCTTGCACCTAAACTAACTGCAACCGTTGGAGCAAGAGAACCATAGGTGTGATCACTGAAACCCACTTCAACTTCAAAACGCTTTTTCAAATCAGGGATTGTATTGAGATTTGCTAATTCTAAAGGAGCAGGATAGGAAGAAGTACACTTTAATAGGATAATTTCATTATTACCTTCTTTTCTGCAAGTGTTAACGGCTAATTGTATATCTTCTTCTTCAGCTATTCCTGTAGAAATGATAATAGGTTTCATTTTTGATGCCGTATATTTTATAAGTGGAATGTCTTGAATTTCAAAAGATGCAATCTTATAAGCAGGAACATTTAAATTTTCTAAAAAATCTACAGCTGTAAAATCGAAAGGTGACGAAAAGCAAATTAACCCTTCTTCTTTGGCTACCTCAAAAAGTTGTTTATGCCATTCCCAAGGTGTATATGCTTCGCCATATAACTCATATAATGTTTTACCATCCCAAAGTGTACCTCCTTCTATTTTAAAGTGTTTATTGTCGCAATCTATGGTTAATGTATCTGGCGTATATGTCTGAAGCTTAATGGCATCTGCTCCTGCCTTTTTAGCAGCTCTTATTGTTTCGATTGCAACATTTAAATCCCCATTATGATTAGCTGATAACTCTGCGATGATAAAACATGGGTTACTCTCTCCAATATGTCTATTTGCTATCTTCATAATATAAAATTTGTCCTAATTCAAAAGTACAATTTTTAGTTCTTATTTCATCCAATCTAAGAACTCCATCCTGTGTCTTGACTAAAATATTATTTTTGACATTTACTATAGTTCCCGGTTTATCGTTATCAAAAGTTTTATCAATTATTAACTCAACCTTATCAATTATTAATTTCTTTTTTTTGCAGTATGTAAAAGCACCAGGATAAGGATAGGCTTGAGCTCTAATCCAATTTAAAATTTTTTCAGAACTCCAATTCCAATTTATTTGCCCGTCTTCTGGGGTTCTTTTACCGTTATAAGTAGAATCAGTTTCATTTTGAACAACAAAATTTAAAGAATTATTCTTACAGCTTGAGATAACCTCTTCAATTAAAGGATAATATAAATTTTTATATTTATCAAGAATAGTGGCTCCAGTATCATCCTTATCTATAGCAACCTCAATTTGACTTATTATAGCTCCAGTATCACATCCATCATCAATAACATGTGCAGTAATACCTGTTTTAGTCTCTCCATTAATTATAGCCCATACATGAGGTGTTCTTCCTCTATTTTTTGGCAATAATGAGCCATGAATATTAAAAGATAATTTTTTTGCATGATTAAATAGATCTGCTTCTATTAAAAACAAATAATTCACTGAAATTAATATATCAATTTCAATATTTTTTATAAATGAATAACCCCTTCCATTTCTTGGGTTTCCTGAAAAACAAGCAATCCCTTTAGTTCTTGAAAAATTACTAATATTTATGGATTTTTTATCGGTTAAAACAAATTCAATATTATAAGATTTATATATCTTTTTTAAAATTTCAAAACCAAGGTTACCACTACATAAAACTCCAATTTTCATTATTGAATCTATTTTATGTTTTTAAATTTAGAGTAAATTAAGACATCAATAAATCTGCCATTAAAAAAACAATGTTCTTTTAATGTAGCGTCTAATTTATAATTTACGGCCTCTATAGCCGAATAAAGATGGGGTCTAACATCAAATGCATAAACATATATTTTGTGCAAGTCTAACTCTTTAAAAGATACTCTTTCTATTAAACTTAAAAATGTAGCCCAATGATAATCGAAATATTGTTTTTCTAAGGAAGTTTTCATGATAAATGAAATTTCTGCATTTTTATCCACCCAATTAATATGTACTAGTCCACCATAACCAAAACATTCGTTATTTTTTAAAAGGGAAAATAGAATTTGATTTGGTTTTTCTTGCTTAAAAAGCTCTGCGACCACATTTTTAAAATAATAATCCTGATCAGAAATCGTTAAAGGTTTGTCTTGTCTTAAATGATAAATTTGTTCATTTCTCCAAGTCATTATATCCAATCTATCCTCGTATCTTATTGGCACAATAGCATATCCACCTGACTTCAGTTCATTAATTTCAAGACACTTATACGTTTTAGGGAATATCATTAATCAATTTATATTTTAATTCAGCTAGCCTCCAATCTATGATATTATCTATATCTTGTGCCTCTAAATTACTTATTTTTACAACCCCAGTATTCTCTGTCCATAACTTCTTTTTAATTTTGAACTTTTTAGCGTTAAGTGCATAAAACTGTCCTGCATCGTGATAAGAAGTTTTTAAATCTTGGGAGCGTGTATTTTCTTTAGAAGGGTCAATCATTTCAATTCTATTATCTTCATTAAGCCTCAAAGCTCTTTGTATAGGATAACCGTATTCTAAAACTGGAAAAACAGAATATAAATCAAAATCAATCAATTTATTTATTGCTTCCTCTAAAATATTGATTGACAATAATGGTGCTGTTGGGTAAATACAGACACAATAGTCAAAACTATTGCCTATTTTTTTATAATCTAATAAAACCTCATCAATAACATCTGCAGTAGTTGCAAAATCATCAGAGTTTATTTCACTCCGTAAAAAAGGTACTTTAGCTCCAAAACTTTCTGAAATTTCTTTAATTTCTTTGTCATCTGTAGAGACCATTACTTCATCAAATAAGTTGCTCTCTAAAGCAACTTCTATAGAATACGCTAATATTGGTTTTCCAAAAAAATATTTTATATTTTTCCTTGGAATTCTTTTGCTTCCTCCCCTAGCTGGTATTATTGCGAGTTTACTCATTTGTAAATTCAAGTACTTTTTCAATAACAAAACTTTGTTCTTCTTCAGTCAAAGATGGATACATAGGAAGACTCAAACATCTAGAATAATAATTTTCCGCATTTTTTAATTCAGCTCCTTCATAACCAATTTCTTTATAATATGGTAATGTGTGAATTGGAATATAATGAATTTGAGTAAAAATATTGAACTCTCTCAAATAGTCATATAATTCTCTTCTTTTATTAACTTCAATCACAAAAAGGTGATGTGCATTATATCTTCCTTTTGGTAAATTTTGATATTTAACCTTATTGCCAAAAGCTTTTTTGTAGATACTGGCTATTTCATTTCTTCTTTTTACACCATTATCATTCTTAGCAAGTTGAGTAATACCTAAAGCGCTCTGAATGTCAGTCAATCTATAATTATAACCTAATTCTTGCATTTCATAAAACCAACCCCCATGATTTTCACTCATATTATCTTTTGTAATACCATGAGTTCTTAATTTGGAAATTTTAATGTATAACTCTTTTGAATTTGTGGTAATCATGCCCCCTTCACCACAAGCAATATGTTTAACAGGATGAAATGAAAAAACACTTATTTCTGAATAATTACTTGATCCGCATTTTTGCTTATTTTCTCTTGAATCAACATAATATCCTCCAGGAGCATGGCAAGAATCTTCTATAAACCATAAATTATGTTTGATTGCTAATTCTTTAAATTTTTCAGAATTTATTGGCAAACCTGCAAAACTTACCGGGATGATACCTTTAAAAAAACCAACAGGCTTACTTTCTATTAATTCTTTTACCTTTTCAAAACTTAACAAATAAGTATCTGGATCAATATCTGCAAACCAAACTTCTCCTCCTGCATATCTCACACAGTTTGCTGATGCTGCAAAGGTTATTGGAGTAGTAATTACTCTATCTCCTTTTTTTAATCCGAGAGACAAAACTGATAAATGTAACCCTGATGTTGCATTATTTAAGGCTACAGCATATTTTGCTCCTACATACTCTGCGAATTTCTTTTCAAAATCAATAACTTTTGGTCCTTGAGTCAAAAAATCAGATTGTAAGACTTGAACAACAGCATCTATATCATCTTGTTCTATTTTTTGTTTTCCATATGGAATATGAAACTTATTCATTACACTTCAAAATTTGAATCTACATGTTTTTTTACCAAAGATCGCAATGATTCTAATGTTTCCCATGTTTTATTGTTGCCAGAACTATAACTAAAACCCTCTTCTACTTTTGTAGCATTAAACGCTTCCTTATAATCACTTAATGTATAAAACGAATAAGGCGATTGTTGTGGTAAAATAGCATAATACTTACCTAAATCAATTGTGTTATATGAGTCTGAAGCAGTAATCATTTCTTCGTGCAGCTTTTCACCAGGTCTAATTCCTATAACTCTTTGTTCTAATTCTGGTGCTATTGCCGTAGCTACGTCAGTAATTCTATAAGAAGGAATTTTAGGTACAAAAACTTCTCCTCCCCATGCATTTTCAATTGCATAAAATACCATTTCACAGCCATCCTCTAAAGAAATATTAAAACGTGTCATATTTGAATCTGTTATTGGTAAAAATGATTCTCCAGCTCTTTTTTTCTTTAAAAAGAAAGGCATAACTGAACCATTAGAACCCATTACGTTTCCATATCTAACTACGGAGAATTTTATATCTCTTTTCCCTTTAATATTATTTGCTGCTATAAATAGCTTATCGGAAGCTAATTTTGTAGCTCCGTATAAATTAATAGGTGCTGCTGCTTTATCCGTAGAAAGAGCTACCACATTTTTTACATCGGTATTTAATGCTGCCCTAATTACATTTTCTGCTCCGTTTATATTTGTTTTCACACATTCCATAGGATTATATTCTGCTAAATGAACATGTTTCATTGCTGCAGCATGAATTACAACATCTATTCCTTCAAAGGCACTTTCTAAACGCTTTAAATCTCTAACATCTCCTATTAGATATCTTATTTGAGGAAACCTATCCTCAGGGAAATCTTGAGCCATTTGGTAATGTTTTTGCTCATCTCGAGAAAAAATCACCATTCTATTTACCTTAGGAAATTTTTCCAAAATCAATTTTGTAAACATTTTACCAAAAGAGCCTGTACCCCCTGTAATAAGAATTGACTTATTATTTAAATCTAACATTAACGGAAACTTTTATAAATTTTATCTTTTTCAGAAATAATCATTTCTTTTTCTTTTAATAACCAATCTATATTTAAACTTTCATCATTATACATAATTCCATCTTCAAAATTTGGTGCATAATAATTATCACATTTGTAAGCAAATATAGTATCCTTTTTTAAGGTTAAATAACCATGTGCAAAACCTTTAGGAATAAATACTTGTTTTTTATTGTCTGATGAAAGTAAAATAGAAATATAATTGCCATATGTATTAGAATCTAATCTCATATCCACAACTACGTCTTGAACTTTTCCTTTTAGAACTCTTACTAGTTTAGCCTGAGCAAATTCTCCTTTTTGAAAATGCAAACCTCTTAAAACTCCCTTCAATGATTTCGCTTCATTATCCTGAACAAAATTAACTCTTTCTCCAGTTAAATCATAAAATTCTTGAGAATTAAAACTCTCAAAAAAATACCCCCTATTATCTTTATAAACTTTGGGTTCTAGAATAAAACATCCTTTCAATTTCGTTTCAATTATTTTCATTAATCTGATAAATTTTTACCATAACCACTTTTTAAAAGGGGTTTTGCTAATCTTTGCAATTGTTTTTTATTTATAAATCCTCCTTTAAATGCTGCTTCTTCAATTGAACCAATTTTTAATCCTTGTCTTTCTTCAATTAATTGTACAAATTGCCCTGCTTGCATTAAAGATGAAAAAGTACCAGTATCTAGCCAAGCTGTGCCCCTGTCTAAAATTCTTACTGATAAATCATTTTCATTTAAATATGCTTTATTAATATCTGTTATTTCAAGTTCGCCTCTTTCACTAGGAGTGAGCTTTTGTGCTTTTTCTATAACTGAATTATCATAAAAATAGATGCCAGGAACAGCAAAATTAGA
>CAJWAC010000022.1 GCA_913020555.1 uncultured Polaribacter sp.
CTCAAAAATACATTATTTCAAAGAATATTTAAGTTGATTTTACTTTCTAAATGATTAAAAAATTTCTTTAAATTCATTAAATTTAATGATGAGATGTTCAACTAGATTTAAAATAAGCTTGAGTTGAAAAAAGAAAATATTTGTTTCTACTAAAAAAATTCATATTAGTAAATAATTATTTTTTGTAGTTTCATTTTTATTCCTGATGCTACTTTTACTAGATAAATTCCTTTCCGAATATGAGAAGTATTAAGAATACGAGTGTTTTTATTTTCATAAAGACTTTTGTTTAAAATACATTTACCTTGTAAATCGTAGATAGATATATTATCTATCGCCTCAGTTTTATGACTAACAATTAATTGCTTTAATGAAGAATTTGTATATATAGTAAAACCATCTTTGAAAGTATTGCTAGTATTACTTAACGTTTTTTTTGAAGTGTGAAGATAAAAACGACCTACTCCGTTTAAATCATTTTTTAGAGTTGTAAAAAAATTAGAGTTTGAGTTTAGCAAAGTGAATGTGTTATTTTCTTTATCCTCCAGATAAATATTAATATCCTTTGGTAAATTATTCGCTAAAGCTTCTATTTTAATATCAATACCACTTTTAGCATTTACGCCAATAGGAATTACCATATTTTCAAAATTAGTATTTGGCAAAGATTGTATCTGGTAATTTTTATCATCATTCTCATTTAATAACTGAGAGTATATACTGAATGAGTTTGAAATACCACCAAATAATTCTCCCTCGAAACCAAGATCAAAACCCGAAGTCATATTTGAAGTATAAAATATATCACAATAATTATAAATATCCTTATTTTTAAGCGTTAACCGAATAAAAGAGTCTTCATTTTCTTCTTTTTGAAAATTACCTCCACTAATATTTTGGTTAGATTTTGAAAAATTAAAAGTACCTCCATTTGTATTTGACTTTACAAAAAAACCTTGTCCTGGTGCAATTACAAAATTTTGACCAATTGTTTTAACTTCATAATCTCCATTTTCTCCCAAATCTTGATTCCAAATCCAAAAAGTTTTAGTGTCTGATATTGCAGATTCATTTTCTAAAAATGTAAGACTATTTAAATACGATGGGTAAGGGTTTCCTACTAAATTAAATCGATTTCCTTGGTTAGAAAGTATAAAATTAACTCCATTATTATCTGTGTTTAATGACCCAGAAAATTTTATTAAGCCAGCTCCAGTTCCATTTGCTCTTTTTACAGCGTAGCCAGTTCCAGAATTAAAATTTTCACTTCCCCCAGATTGTAAATAACTCCAAGAATCATTATCAGTTTGATAACTTCCTATTGCTTTATTATTATTTTGACCTGATGCAATTTCATTTTCATTGATATAAGCATCATTATAAGTTTGATCAACTACTGGGCTAGAAACCAAATACCAGTTTTCTGTTTGTAGATTTTGATTATACTTTACATGACCGGATGATGTTCCATTTACAATTAAAGCTCCTCCCGAATTTATGGTTATACCATCAGATTCATTAATACTTAAATTATGAACTTGAGCTCCAATAGTTGAGTTTATAATTGGAGCATTATCAACTTCAGGAATAGTTGCATCTATAGAGCTTGTAACAACCCCATTTGTCCAATTTCCAGATTTACTCCAATCTGTATCAATATTTCCTGTCCATGTTGTTGAAATAAGTTCATATGCACCAATATCAACCGTTAAATTAGCATTGCTAAAATCTACGGAACTTAAGCCTTGGGGAACAATTGAAAAATCATCAATATAAAAATCTCCACCTCCATCATTTAGTATTGGGCCTTTGATATAAACAAAAATTTCATCCGAACCTGTATAAGTGAAGTTACCAGTTAATTGAGTCCAGTTTTGATCATTTACTGTAATTGGATTTGATAATAAATTTGTAAATGTAATTTGATTATTAAAATCGTTTCTTATAGTAATATCCGAAGTTCCTGATGCACCATTTTCTAATTTCACTTTCACTGAAAAGGTATAACTTTGATTAAGTTTTAGTAAATTATCAAGATATAGTCTTGGACTTGAATAATTTAATGTTCTGCTATTTATCATGAGACTTTTACCCCCTGATGCTGATTCATTTGATGATATATTTAAATTTGCACTTCCAAATTGCACCCAATCTCCTATACCGTTTTCAAAACTAGTTTGATAAATTCCAACAGGTCTTGAATTTTTATCAATATCAATTAAAGGAGCATAGTTATTATCACCAGCATTTATTGCTGGTGAATCTGCCATTAAATTAAAGTTTGTTTGACTTATATCTATGGCTCCGTTAACTATTGTTGGCACTGAAACAAATGATGGATCACTATTTATTATATTAGTATTATCAAACTCGTTTGTTTCTCCATTTGGATTTTTTAGTTTTCCATTTAAAAAAATATTATTGTTTGCGTTGTAAGAACCTGACATATTATTAAATTCTAAAGCAGAAAATATATTGTCTCTTGTAACAACTATATTATTGATTGCTGTTGCATTTTTTACTTTATTAGCTTTAATACCTGCAACTTTTTGCCCCCTGTGAGCAGGATTTCCAGCTGCAACAGAGTTGTCTTGTATTATTTCATGAACTCCATTAAAGTATAAGGTGTTATTTTGATAAATAGCGGAAGCCGCCAAGGAATTATCAAAATTAATACCGTTTTTACCATTATTAGCACAAATATTGTTCTCAAATAAAAAAGTTCCATTATAATTTGTGTCACTTCTTGTAACATACAGACCTTGCCCATCTAAAATATCATTATAATCTGCCGCTCCATAATTTGGATTTGTATTTCCAGAATTATCAGGATCTTGAGTTTTATAAAATGGAATTCGATTCCAATTATTATAAACTACATTTCCTCTCATAATCATTTTTACATCTATACTATTATCCCCTGATTCCGCAATTGTCTCAGCAAATACGATTGCGCTTGAGGCGGATGAAGTCCACCAAGTGGCATTGTAAACGGTATTATATTCAATTGTTATATAATCTGAGTCATTAAATCTAATACCCGAACCACAAGTATTGTAAACAATATTATTTCTAATAATAATGTGTTTGTGAGCTCCATATCCTCCCCATATTCCCTTACCAGAAAAATAGCTGTGATTATAATTTGTAAGACTATCTAGATCTTCAGCTACTTGAACTTTATAATTCCTGTCAGCTATAGCCTGACTATAAGTTATATTTGCAGCGGGACCTTGAACTTCAAAGCCCTCCACAATAATATAATTCATGTCATTTGAAATCTGAATACCCCCTTTTCCATCAAATTCTATTTTAGGGGAATGATTAGGATAGTTTTTTAATGTAATATAAGCACCCTCTTCTCCTGATTTATTTATTGTGACAACATGTTGATTATTCATGTTACTATTTGTGGAAGTATCAACAGTTCCATATCCAACATTACGATATGTACCATTCATAACTAGAATTGTGTCTCCAGGATTAACCATTGATATTGCCTTATTAATGGTTAAAAACGGAGCTACATCACTAAGACCATTATTATTGTTAGATCCACTATCTGCAACGTAATAATTTATTTGACCACATGTTATAGATTGATATAAAATAAATAAAAAGGTATAAATTATATGTTGAGCGTTAAAACTTTTCGATCTATTCATTTTAAGAAAATACAATTAAAGTCTATGAATATGGATTTATGGTAATAATGGAACCGTCTTTTGTATATTCAATTTTAGTCATTTTTATCGAACGCAAATGAGTAACTCCTTTTGATAGAGATGAATCGTGATAAAACAAATAATCTTCGCCATCAATATTACATATTGAATGGTGAGATGTCCAGCCCACAACTGGGTTTAAAATTATACCTCTATATGTAAATGGCCCATAAGGGTTATCGCCAACGGCATAGCAAATAAAATGAGTATCTCCTGTAGAGTAAGAAAAGTAATATTTATTATCATATTTGTGCATCCAGGCCGCTTCAAAGAAACGACGCTCATTATCTCCTGCAAGCAGTAAATTTCCTTGTTCGTCAATAATATCTATTTCTTTAGGTATTTCCGCAAACTCCAATAAATTATCATCCATTTTGGCAATGAAAGGCAGTAAGGCAGGTTCATCATTTTCTGGAAGAAACGCTGTTGGACTTTCAGGGTTTTCCGCATTAAATTTACCGGACTTCCAACGTTGAAGTTGACCACCCCAAAGACCTCCGAAATACATATAATAAGCCCCATCATCATCTTTAAAAACAGCTGGATCAATTGAAAAACTTCCTTTTATTGCAGAAGGTTGCGGTATAAATGGCCCAGTTGGAGAGCTACTTGTAGCAACTCCAATACGAAATATATCATCGTAATCTTTGGCTGGAAAATACAAATAATAAGTCCCATTTTTTTCATTGGCATCAGGAGCCCACATCTGCTGTTTTGCCCATGAAACATCTTCTACATGCAATGCGATTCCGTGATCTACTGCTTTACTATCTAATTTATCCATAGAAATCACATGGTAATCCTCCATTGCAAAATGACTTCCTAAATCATCAAAAGCTTCTCCTGCATCTATATCATGAGATGGATAGATATAAATTTTGTCATCGAAAACGTGAGCAGAAGGATCTGCTGTAAAAATATGATTTACTAAAGGTTTTGATATTGATTTATTATTTAACTCATCAAAATCAATATGATCTATATTATCTTCTGGCATAACTTATTAATTTCTTCTTGCTTTTAATTCTAATTCTATTATTACTTCCATTTTTTTATTAATCTCGTAGAATAATAAAAGTATACAACCTATTAAAAATGGAATTGCTGGATAAATACTGATGAGTAATTTTGTGCCATAAATAGCACTATCAGGTTGAGTAATTAGCTCCGTAGACAAACCTCCAACCTCTAAAGTGATGTAACCATAAACGCCAAGTACCCATGTAACTATTGAGCCACCAATAGTAAGGCCGCCTTTTAAACCAACCATCATCGCAGAAAAAATTATTGCTGTTGCCCTCCTATTATTTTTCCATTCAGAATAATCTGCTACGTCTGCTATCATTGCCCATAATATTGGTATTGTAATACCGTAAAAAAAACCATGAAATATTTGAGCGATGAACATTAATTCTATGGATTCTGGACTAAAAAAATAAAATAACAGAATAAATAAAGTTGAAATAAATAAAAAAAGATTGAAAACATCTCTTTTCCCAAACCTGTCTGCCAGCCTTTTTGAAAGCCCAATTCCAAAAATCATAAAGATAATACCACCAGCATTAAACAAACCAAAACCTGCAGAGAGAGGGTCTTCGCCAAAGAAGTTAACTCCAATATTTGATAAAAAATCTAAAATAGGACTGATAAAATTAGTTAGTCTTGTTTCATCAACATAGTTTTTAAAATAGTAGACATATGAGCCCCCTTTCATTGCTAAGGTTATAAAAATTAAGGTGGTTAAAATTAGCATTATTACCCAAGGCCTATTTCTAATTAAGTCCTTTAGGTCTTCCTTTATACTAGAGTTTTGTTCGGGCTTAGGAACAATTCTTTCTTTGGTTGTAAAAAATGTAATTAGAAGCATAATTGTACCGATAATAGCAAGCCATGTCATAACTATTTCTATTCCTATTGCTTTATCTCCCCCTCCAGCAGTTTCTATAATTGGAAGCATAAAAACTTGTACAAAAAATTGAGCAAACATAACAGCTACAAAACGATATGAAGAAAGGCTATTTCTTTCACCCATATCTCCTGTTATAACTCCACTTAAAGCGGAATATGGTAAATTATTTGCTGCATATAATAGCAATAGTAAAGTGTAGGTTACAACAGCATAAATAACTTTTCCTTTGTACGAAAAGTCAGGAGTGCTAAAGGCTAAAAGAGATATTATACCTAAAGGTATTGCTGTATATAAAATCCAAGGTCTAAACTTCCCCCATTTTGAATTTGTTCTATCTGCCAAAGCACCAAGAATAGGGTTAAATCCAAATGCAGCAATAAGCCCAACAAATAGCATAATAGCGGTAGCATCTTCAGCTTCTAAACCATAAATATCTGTATAAAAGTATGCTAAGTAAGTCATTAAAGTTTGAAAAACTAAATTCGCAGCAAGATCTCCTAAGCTATAACCTATTTTTTCTCTAAGGGATAATTTTTGTGAAATAGAACTCATATTGTTATATAATTATTTACTTTGTTAAATCAAAAATGGATTGATATGCTTTTTTTGACTGATAGTTTCTGTCGAATAAAAGAGGATAATTAGTTCTTCCTTTTATAGGCCAATCATTTAACCAAGAATGTTTGTCTGTAACACCCCAAAAAGTAATTCTGCTTATTTTGTCTCTATGTTTTAAGAATAGTCTAAAAATATCTTCGTATCGTTTTGCTAATTTTTCCTCCATAAAGTCTGGAAGTGCTTTTGGATAGGGATTCATTTTTGCATCACCTTCAAATTTTTTAAAGTTCTGATTAATTTCAGCCCCTTCTAATTCCCAAGGATTCGGAAGTACAGAAATATCTAATTCGGTAAACATTACTTTTAAGCCAAGCTGAGAAAAAGCAATAATACTTTTTTCAATTTCTTCTAAAGAAGGTGTGTTAAGTTGCCAATGTGCTTGAATACCAACTCCATTAATTTTAATATTTTTACTTTGAAGGTTTTTGACTAAATTAATTGCACCTTCTCTTTTTTCTGAGTTACACAAATTGTAATCGTTATAAACTAAATCGGCTTTAGGATCTGCTTTTTCTGCCAATTTAAATGCTTCCTCAATGTAACCTTCTCCAATGGTTTTAAAAAATACAGACTGTCTTAAAGAACCATCTTCGTTTAAAGCTTCATTTACAACATCCCAAGTATTTATTTTTCCTTTATATCTGCCTGCTAATGTGTTTATATGATTTTTTATGTGATAATACATTGTAGTACTATCCTTTACATTATTCATATAATCTGCTAATTGAGAATGCCAAACTAATGCGTGTCCAACAATATGCATATTATTTTTCAAACCATATTCTACATACTTATCTGAAACATCAAAATTAAAATTACCAGGGTTTGGCTCTATAAACATCCATTTTAAGCTATTTTCTGGAGTTATTGTATTATGTTCTTTCTGAACAATTGACAATGATTTTTCGTCCTTTTTAAGAATCTGATCTTCATTGATAGCTGCTCCAATTAAGAAATCATTTTCAAATTTTTGACTCAAAGAATAATTTATTTTTGCCTTGTCTATGTTATAAATCTTTTCACTGCAACTAGAAAAAAATAAAATTATGATTAAGATGATTGGAATTTTTTTGATTTTTGTCATAAATAAGTGTTTTTATGTTGCAACTAATATTTTTAAAAGAATTTATTTTTTAATAATCTTTTTAGTTTGAACTAGTCCATTGTAAAAAGTTTTTATAAAATACAAACCTGTATTTAATTCACTAATATCCAAGATGACTTCATTTGATTTATTTCTAGGATTTGATTTAACGCTATAACTTTTCCCTAATAAATCAAAAATTAGTATCCTACTATTAGCGCTTATTCCTGATAATATAATTACATTTTTAGCAGGATTAGGATAGACTTTTATATTGTTGAAGCTACTAGTATTGTCATCTAAAGATAATGCTCCATCGTACTCATAAGCTCCAATATCTACAACATTACTCAAATCACTAAAATCCACTGGAGAAGACCCTTGAGGAACTAATGAAAAATCATCAATGTAAAAATCACCACCTCCATTTGCCATAGTTGGTCCTTTAACGTACAAGAAAATTTGATCTGAACCATTATACGTATAATCTCCTTTTAGTTCAAGCCAAGTATTATTTGATGCTGTTAATGACGAATCAAGTAAATCTGTGTAAGTAACAACTCCATTAAGCGTATTTTTGATAGTCATATTTGCGGAACCAGATACATTTTCAGCTAATTTTACATTTATATAAAAAGTATAGGTTTCTCCAATGGTTAATAAACCATCTAGAAAAAGTCTTGGACTAGAATAATTAAACTCTCTTTGACTAATATTTAAACTACTGTTACCAGTAAGTGATTCATTTGATGAAACTGTTAAATTTGCATTTCCAAATTGTGTCCAACCGTCTGTTGAATTTTCAAAACTTGTATATGAAATAGCATTTATAGCATTAATTGGCCTAGAGTTTCCATTGATATCTTTATCTGGAGAATAATTAGGGTTTCCAGCATCAATGGCAGGTGAATTTTCATTTAATTGAAAATTAGTTTCATCAATATCTATGGCGCCGTTAACCTCAGCAGGAAAATTTGTGAATAAAGGATCTACATTAATCATATTACAACAGGCAATGTAATTATAGACCGTTCCAGTATCATCCGAAGGTAATTTACCATTCAAAAATATATTACTGTTTACCGTTTTATTGCCAGTTACATTGGGAAGCTCTATGGCAGAAAATATATTATCTCTTGTAACAACAATATTATTTACTACAGTTGTATTTAGTATTTTATTTGATTTTATACCTCCAACTTTCTGACCTCTATGACCTCTATTGCCATTTTCTACAGAGATATCTTGAATTATTTCATGAACTCCATTATAAAATAAAGTATTGTTTTGAATTATTGCAGATGCGCCTTTAGAATTATCAAAATTAATTCCATTCTTCCCATTATTTACACAAACATTATTTTCAAACAAAAAAGTGCCTTTGTAATTGTCATCACTTCTTGTAACATATAAGCCTTGGCCATCTAAAATATTGTTATAATCTGCAGTACCATAATTGGGGTTTGTGTTTCCTGAATTATCAGGTAATTGTGTGACATAAAAAGGAATTCTATTCCAATTATTGTAAACCACATTGCCTCTCATTATCATTTTTACTTCAGTTCCATTATCAGATTCTGATGAAGCAATTGTCTCCGCAAATACAACAGCACTTGATGCGGAAGAAGTCCACCAAGTTGTATTATAAACTTCATTATATTCAATTACAATGTGATCAGAATCATTAAAACGTATACCTGAACCACAAGTATCATGAACAATATTATTTCTAATAATTATGTTACTGTGCGCGCCATAACCACCCCAAATCCCTTTTCCAGAAAAGTAGCTATGCGTATAATTGGTAGAATCGTCATTATCTTCTGCTAAAGAGACCTTATAACCTCTATTTGCATATGCTTGACTATAGGTTATATTGGCTGCTGGACCTTCAACTTCAAAACCTTCAACAATAATATAATTCATGTTATTAGAAATAACAATTCCTCCTTTACCATCAAATTTTATCTTAGGCAAATGACCAGGATAATTTTTCAATGTAATGTAAGCACCAGCTTCTCCTGATTTATTTATGGTAACTACATGTTCATTATTCATATTAGAGTATGAATTAACATCAACAGTGCCATAACCATTATTCTGGTAAACTCCATTCATTACTAAAACTGTATCTCCCGCTGCTACTTTTGAAATTGCCTTATTGATGGTTTGAAATGAAGAAGATTCCGATAAACCATCATTGCTATCTGATCCATTAATTGATGATACGTAGTAATTAGTTTGAGAACATAAAATACTGGACAAAAATAGTAGAATACAAAGAAATATAAACCTAACATTTTTGAAAGAGTTTAGCATTTTATTAAATTTTTATTTGAGTGATTGTGTATTTAAAATTCTGAATAAATAATATAATTAAGTAATTATTTCATCAGAAATCTACCTGTTTCAAAAATAAATATTGTAGATACCTTATTAGTAAAAGAATTGAGTCAAATGGTATAAATATTGAAGATTCATAGTTAAAGTTACAAGCTATGATTTTTTACTAATATTTAGTTCAAAAAATCATTGTCTTAATATTTTACTGGCATAAATCAGACGATGTGAAAGTTTAAATTTCTTTTCATACTATATCGCAAGATAATTTATCAAAAGAATCTAAACAAATAGAGTCCTATTTGAGATCATTCAATAAAAAAACCAAATAAAATTTTATTTGGTTTTTCTAAGAAGTGGTTTTGGATGAAAATTCTTATTTAATTTTTAATGATTTTTTTAGTTGTGATTATTTCATTTCCTTGATACACTTTTATCATATAAACACCAGTTGGAAAAGATGAAAAATTTACAGTATTATCGAGAATATTCTGAACACTACTTTTTTGCCCAAGAATATTAAAAACTTCTACTTTGTCAAATTTTGTTGAAGAAGATATGTTTAATAAAGATTTCACTGGATTTGGAGAAAAAGAAATTTTTATACTTTCTTGTTCAAAAGAATCAGTATCTAGTACTTCATTTACAAAAAGAATTTGTTGTATTTGAATTGAAGCCGAAGAAACTTGTGCTCCATCCCCTGGATTATCAACAAGTTGAAGCCACCAACTCGTTTGCTCACCTGTCCAGTTTGTTGCGTTCTTAAGATTTAAAGAAATAGTTTGTGGATTTGGATCATTGCTATTCATAGATTTTGCTACGAATTGGTTTCCTCCAGAAGGCGAAACAAAACTTAATGAATTTTTAGGAGAATTATTTATTAGTGTAATCTCTACTCCTCCATAAGTATCTGCATCAACAGAAAAAAGACCAGTCTGTTCAAACTTTGGATATGCGCTAGCATCACTAATTTCTAAATTTACCTCACCAGCAGTAGGTTGTGTTAAAACAACACCATTTCCTCCTACAAATCCTTCAGAATCAGACGTGTCGTTAAAATCAAAATCATTTCTTGGTGAAGAAGGTATAGACTCTAAAAACTCAATCTTTTCAAGGATTACATCTCCTGAAGTACTTGCAATATTTAAACCTCCATTTGTAATTGTTGTAAATAATAAAGAAATATGATCCATATCAGAATCTGCATCATCATTGCTTGCAGCGTTGTAATTTGTCCATTCTGTATTTGTTAAATTAAAATAATAGGTTTCAGAACTAGTTCCAGCATTCAAATCAATATTTGTATATCTTGTATTAGTACCGCTTGCACTTGAAGGATCTGTTCCTGAAGCTCCTTTAAAATGAAGTGTTCTAACCCTTTCAATTTCAGATGAGTTGTTTATTAGTGTAATTGCAATTATTTTATATAAATCTGCATCAATATTTGCATTGTCAATTTTTAATTTTGGCACTTTATTTGCATCTCCTAACCATGAGATTGCCAAACCATCAGCAACAATATTAGCTGCCTGAGCCCCACCTGCTTTAACCCAACCCAAAGGATCTTGTGAGGTTTTAAAATCAAAAGTTACTTGAGAAAATGTAACAAATGAAATTAAAAAAGTAAATAAATTAATTATTAAGTATTTTTTTTTCATAAATAAAGTTTTTTGTTGTGAACGTTTTTAATGTATTGTAATTTAATCAAAAATAGTTAACCTTTACAATCAACATCTAAAAAAAATGAAGCAACAACTATAAAATTTGAAGATTGACGTTTAAATTTGCTTTTCTAAGCCAATAAAAAAACACCCAAGTACCAAGATTCAAAATCTTTACTTGGGCAACATAAATTGGGAGACTAATTTAGTTTTACTTAAATAGGTTTTTTATTTACAAATTCACGCATTATTTTTAGTTTTTGTTTATATTTTTCCACAGTTTTACTGTTACCATCTACCTTTGATATATCATAATTTTGTTTAATATCTGAATGATTATCATAAAGCATATTTCCTAAATAATTATTTCCTTCATAAAATTCTGTATAAGAAAAATCTTTATCTATAATGGCTTCTCCTTGCTTATATCTCGTATAAATTTCTGATTTTAATATTTTTTTGGGATTTTTTAAAACAGGAACTAAACTCTCGCCTTGCAAGTAAGAGGGCGCTTTTATATTAGAAATTTCGCAAAGTGTTGGATAAAGGTCTACCAGTTCTGTAAATGATTCTGTTGTTTGATTTTTTATAAAATTTGGATGTGAAATTAAAAATGGAATTTTAACTGCTTCCTGAAAGGTACTGTGTTTACACCAAAAACCGTGTTCTCCTAAAAAATAACCATGATCACTCCATAAAACTATAGTCGTATTTTCTCTCAATCCTAATTCATCTAAATTTGTGATTAATTCCCCAATTAAAGCATCCATATACGTTACACTTGCGTAATAACCATGAATTAAATTTCTTGAAAGTTCATCATCTAATTTTCCGTTTTCGGGAATATCTAAGTAGTTTTTTCTTAATTCAGCTGAATTATGTTGTGCTTCAATGGCAATATCTGGTGCATTTTTAGGTTGATATACATTGTTAGCCAATTTAATAGCATCGTGATCATACATATCCCAATATTTTTTAGGTTGTATAAATGGTAAATGCGGAGACACATAACCTACAGCCATAAAAAATGGTTTGTTATTCCTTTTTAATTCTTTTAACTTAACAATCGCATTTTTTGTGATTTTACCATCATTATAAGCATAATCGTCAACATCTGGATATTCAAAAGTAGGCTGCTTTTTCCCGTATTCTCCTGTTGCCGCGTTGTTAATTCTTTCTATAGATTTTGGATCTTGAAAATCTCCTTGAATTTGTCCATTGTCTTTTTCCGTCCAATATTCTTGAAAGTCATCTTTATGATGATAAATCTTTCCGTACGAAATAGTTTCATATCCATTTTCTTTAAAAATTTGATTCAAAGGAATGGCATTTGGAACATCTTTAGACGCTCTTGTAGAAAAATCATTAAATCGTGTTTCACTCGGTCTAATTCCCGTCATTAAACTTGCCCTGCTTGCACCACAAACTGCAATGTTTGTATAAGCTTGGTTAAATTGAATGCCTTCTTTAGCTAATTTATCTATGTTTGGAGTAATCATTTTGTCATCTCCGTAAGAATTAATTTTTGTTCTTAAATCATCAATAGAAATAAATAAAATATTATGTTTTTTATTTATTGATAAACCTTTGTCATTCTTTTTTTCGTCGGCTTTTTTACAATTTATAAAGGTAAAAAAGGTAAATAAAGAAAATAATAGTAGTGTAGTTTTTGTAGTATGATTTCCCATTTTCATTTAGTTTGATGTTATTTCTGATGCTTTATAACCAATACGAATAGCTCTAGCTACTAATTTTTCTTTTCCTTTTATTTTTATGGGCTTGTAGTACAATTGCCAAGATTTCGTTCCGATAGCTTTTCCTGTTTGATAACCAATTGAAGCTCCTTCTGTTTTGCAACTAAGTACTATTGTATTTTTTTTTGCTGAACTAATTAGTACGTTTTCTGTTTTGGGTTGCAACATTTCTGGCCAAAACATTTCCACTAAATCATGTTCAGGAATAAAACCTTTGTCTCCAATTTCTAATTGCCAGTTTGATAATGCGTTTCTGTACTCTGTTAATCTTTCTCTATAATTCATATCATTTGCAAGATTGTGAACTTCATAAGGATCGTTTTTTAAATCATAGAGTTCTTCTCTTGGTTTAGTTTCCATAAAAATATAAGCAGCGTCTCCTTTTAATTTTTTTTGACGATTTAATTCAATCAATTTAGCATTCATAGGTATTTGCTCACGATATTTATTTCTATAAATTAAGGGGAGTTGAGGCATAAAATTTTTAATGTAAACAAAGCGTCCGTCTAAAACGGAACGTTGCATATCTGTTGTTTCATCAAATCTATCTGCTGTTCCAAAAGCATATTTTCTAGGAGTTTCTTCAAATTTTCCAGCAAATGCCTTTCCATCATAATGAGCTGGTTTTTCAATTCCTAAAAGTGATAATACTGTGGGGCCAAGATCCATTAATGAAACAATTCTTTCATCAATTTTACCTGCCATTTTTTTATCTGGATAACGAATAATTAAGGGTACATTTAATCCTGAATTTCCTACAGCTCTTTTTTGTCTTAGTAAATTTCCTCCATGATCACTCCAAAACATAATAATTGTATTGTCTAATAAATTATCATTTTTAAGTTGTTCCATAATTACCCCCACTTGTCTATCCATTTCTTCTATATTAGAATATTTTCGAGCAATATCATTTCTAACTTCTATAATATCAGGATAATAATCTGGTATAATTACGTCTTCTGGTTTTACCGTTAACGGAATATTCTTTCGCTGCCAAATTCTAGATTCATGGGTCACTAAAAAATTCCGAACATAAAAAAAAGGCTTTCCTTTAGGCGCATCTTTAAAACTTACTTTACTAGAAACTTCATCCCAAGCCGTAAATGGCGCATTAAATTGATAATCACATTTAAAATTATTAGCAGTGTAATAGCCTTTTTTTCTTAAAATTTGAGTAAAAGGTTTTACTTCTGGTGGTGTAACAATTTCATATTCAGGAATATTTCTTCCTGTTTTGTCTTTTACACCAATATAAGTTCTGTATTTTACTTCTTCTGGAGTTTTATAATTATGATAATCTCCAGTTCTCATATTATGAGCACCTAATCTTGCTGAATAAACTCCTGTAATAATTGAAAATCTACTTGGTGCGCAAACACCAACTGTTGCATATGCATTTGTATAACGAACTCCCTCGTTTGCTAACTTGTCTAAATTTGGAGTTTTAATGATTTTATTTCCATAAGCACCTAAAATTGGCCCCATATCTTCAGTGCTTAACCAAATAATATTTAAAGGTTTCTTAGTTTTTTTTTGAGCATAATTACTGAATGTGAAAACGCCTAAAAAAATAATAATCAATGTCTTTAAAAATCGCATAGTTTAGTAATGAAGTTTGATATAATCTTTAGCTGTTAATTTTCCTTCAAGTTCATTAGGAACTTTTGTCCATTTTGTATTTTTGTCTAAAGGATGCAAAGTTGGCTTTAATAAGGGCATGGTGTCCATTAATAAAAAATCATTTTGAGCAGTCATCCAAGTAACTAATGCATTTGATAATTGTAACCTTTCATTTTTATACTTTTTATTATTTATCAAATTATTTTTTTGATATGGATCATTCTTAAGATCATATAATTCTTCATATGGTTTATTAGGAAATGAGTTTGCCCCCATTTTTATAAACTCGTTCACAATTTGATTTTCTCCAAAATTTGATACAAGAACTTCTTTAGCATTAAAATTCCTTATCAATTTAAAGCGATTGTTTTTCACCATCCTTGATGGAAATACTTTAGCATTTCTTATATTTTGTTTTGTAGCCACTCCAAAAATATACTTATGTACCTCTGTTTTGTCTCCTTTTAAAATATTTAAAAAACTTTTTCCATCAATATTTTTTGGAATTTCAGTTTTTGAAGCTTCCAATAATGTAGGTAATACATCTACAAAAGATAATAAAGTATTAGATTTTGAATTGGGTTTTACATGACCTGGCCACCTTACTATAAATGGCACTTTTAAACCCTGTTCGGCTAATCCCCATTTACCAGATAAACCGTGGTCTGATGCGTAAATAAACATAGAATTATTACTTAGATTATAACTATCTACCATTTTTAGAATTTTGCCTAGTTGTATATTATCATCTTTTATATTTTTATAATATCCAGGTTTATGGTTTCCAACTCTTCCATTATCATAAGGTAATTGGTAAATATCTTTTTTAGAGTACTCATTTGTTTTAGGAAAAGGACCGTGGGGATAATCTGAAGTAATAAAAAGACAAAAGGGTTTATTTGCATTTTTCAGGTAATTGTCTATTTTTTCGAGAGGTAGGTATCTATGCTCTAAATTTTTAAAATAATGTGTCCAATTAAAAACTTTATTTGGTTTTACATGACTTTTACCTGCTAACACTACTTCATAACCTGCATTTTTTAAAAGGGTAGCTATACTTTTAATATTTGGTTTTACACCAATATGATTTGCCATACAACCATTTTTTACAGGATACATTCCTGTAAATATTTGAGATCTACTTGGCGCACAAATTGCTTGAGCTGTATGAAAATTAGTGAATTTCATACCTTCCTCTGCTAACTTATCTACGTTACTTGTACTTACTTTAGGATTTCCATAACAACCATAATCTAAGAGATCTTGATCATCAGCCAAATAAAAAATAAAATTTTGTCTATCATTTGAAATTGAGGTAGAATTTTCTTGAGAAAAAGCTCTTTTATTAAAAATAATGAATGAAATAATTATGAAGAAAAAATTTATTTTGACTGATTTCATATTATCTTTTTATAAATTTTTTAGTTAAAACATTACCCTTTTCTTCTGTTAATATTTTAATCCAGTAAATACCAGCCGACAAAAATTTAACATTAAGATCTAAATTTTGAACGGAATTTGTTTTGTAGACCTCTTTCCCATCCATTTGATGTATTCTAATTTCGTGATTTATTTTTTCAGAAAAATGAATTGAAATCATATCATTTGCAGGATTTGGAAATATT
Source organism: uncultured Polaribacter sp. (assembly GCA_913020555.1). GTDB lineage: Bacteria > Bacteroidota > Bacteroidia > Flavobacteriales > Flavobacteriaceae > Polaribacter. Next base: position 16,337 of record CAJWAC010000022.1, read on the forward strand.
GAATATTCATTTGTATATGTATCATCTGAATTAATATTTAAAACAGACATGTCTATATCATATATAATAGAATGTAAAGACATTGCAGGGATATTTATATTAGCATATCTGTCTCCTTCCGTAAATGAAATATCGTTAACTAATTTAAAGTTTTCATCATTTGAGTCAGAAGTAATATAATGATCTATTCCAACAGTGCCAATAGGTATATCTATTGAAATATCTTCAGTTATACCTTCATTAAAAACATGCAACACAATCTTTTTACCATCAGGAGATTTAAATGCACCAACCATAGTTTCATTTTTAGAAACTTCTGTTTTTATAACTTGATACCCTTTTTTTATCAGGTTTGTAAAATGCTTAAAAGAATGATATCTTTTAGGCAAAATAATTTCTCCATTAGGTTTCCACGCCACTAAACTAGAATATCCATTTTCAGTATCTTCTTCTTCATAAAAAAGATGCATCATATAAGCTGTCATTCCGCCTTCATTAAAACCTCTTAACATCCATTTTATATAATTGGCCGCATCTGTCATTGAAATATCTTTACTTTTTAAAGATGCTGATTCTGTTACCCAAACCGGTTTGTTATCAGCAGCCGTTTTTAAAGCATCCCAACTTGTATTGTGATTTGGATCTGCATAAGTATGCGTGGCCACAATATCTATTGCAGATTTAACAAGCGGATCTGCAAACATTGTATTTATATAATTTGTAGCAGATCTAGAAGAATTATTTGCATCATAAACCCTGTAGTTTTCTGGTGAAATAATTTTAATATCACTTAAAGAAGCATTATCTAATCTTGTATTTAAATTTTTTATGATGCTGTTTAATTCTGATGGTGTTGTGTTCATAGACTCATAACTCACCTCAAAATCTGGTTCATTTGTTGGTGAAATTGCAGTTACATCTATGTTGTAATTAGATTTCATTCCGTTTAAAAAAGCAATCAAAAACTCACTATATTCATTTTCTCCACCAGAAATTAAAGTGCCTCCATTGTTGTGTTGACCGTTTGTTTTTAACCAAGGTGGAGCTGAGTTACAATTGCCAATTACATGATCAAATCCGTTAGTACTTAAATTAAATGCACTGTTAAGTGCCTCGCCTATGAATCGTGTTCTTGAATTATTTGGATTGCTATCATAACGTGTCCAATCTAATTTAGATGCATCTAAATCATAAGGGTTATTATTGTCATTTTCAGGTTCTAAATCATGATACACAAAAAAACGGATCATGTTTACTTCTAAATCCTGAAAACAATACGCTTCCACTTGTTCTCTAATCGAATCATCTAAGGCATATAAATGCTCTGTTCTTCTTTTAATTCCTGCGCCAAAACCGTCAATAGTTTGAAATTCTATTGTAGGAGCTATACTTGCAAAATTTCCAGGAACAACAGATACTTCATCTAAATAATAAGTAACTCCTGCTTGCAAATACCAAAATCTTAATTTATTGCTAGTGGCATTTACGGTTGCTGTAAATGTATGTGAATATTTTTGCCAGGAATCAGTAATCCAAATATCCTGCCCCTGGTAACTATTGGCAACCTCAGAATTAAAAACAATTTTTAATTGTCTTGATGAAGCTCCTTCAATTTTAGCATAAAAAGAGACTGTATAATTTTTGCCTTCTACAATTTCAAAACCATAATCACTTTTTGTACTTGCATCATAATTTTTGTCTCCTAAAGCTAAGATTTCACTTTTTAAAGCCTTGGAACTTCCTGGAATTAGATTGTTTGTTTCTATAGAAAAATTAGCATTTGCTCCATTATTGGCTTGGTTAGTCCATTGCACAAAATTATTCGCAACAACAGATTCTAAAATCCCATTTTCAATGGGAAGTTGATTTTGGGAATTGATATTTAAAACACTAAATAAAAAAATAAATAAGATAATTTTTATAGTATTCATTGTTTGTGTCACTAGGATTTTAAATGAATTCAAATCTACATTTTGAAAGTAATACTTAATATTGTTTATGGGGCAAACATTACCAATTTTGAAGCGAACTATATTTTTTAAATAAATAAACCACAGCATTTTAAACTGTGGTTTATTTTACCTTTATTTTTTACAAATAGATGTTTAATTAATTAATTAATTCATTTGTGTTTATTTCAATTAAAGGAATTGGTAATTGCATTACCTGATCCTCATTGGTATTTAATTCTAAATCCACAGACGCCTTAAAAATAGGATTTGTATTGTGTTTTAATATTGTATTGTTTAAAAAATAGTTGTAACCTCTTCTTCTATTGTTATGAGAATCTTCACCTTCACCAAGTAACTCAAATCGATACTCATTCATAATAGAATTTCTAAAATCTTCTTGTGAGCCCAAGTAACCCGCATGTGGAATCATACCCACCCTGTTTAACACCTCTGAAACATAACCCAACTGTTCACCATTACCAAGCTCATTTGAGATTTCTGCTAACATCAATAATAAATCTGCATAGCGATAAACAATTACATTTTTACTATCGTATTGATTATTATGATCTTTGTCTTTTAAAGCAAATTTAAACAAATAAGGATGTGCAATTGCAAATCTACTTCTAGAAGCATTTGCAGGATAAACTCTTACAGAATTACCATTATCTGCTCTGGAATATTCACTTAAATAAGTCCCTTCGATTCTAGGATCATTAGGATAAGTATTTACATGTTCATTATAAAAATCGGCACCCACTCTCAACCATCCAAAATGTTGACCTGCTTTGTATTTCCAAGGAGTAAAATTTCTTCCCATTTGAGAATTTGCAGCATCTTGACTTATTTGCAACTCAAAAATTGATTCAGATGAGTTTTCACCATTTAACGTAAAAAGTTCGGAGTAATTAGAATATAAAGTATAGTTTCCATATACTTTTTTCGCTTCATCGTAAGCCATTCTCCAGTATTCTGTATTAGATGTTGAACCATCTTGAAGACTTGTATCTGTAGCTAATGTTGTATAAATTTTTGCTAACAACATATTTGCCGCATATTGTTTCGGATAACCAACACCTCTGTTCCCGTTCATTAAAGTAGCTGCCATTTTCGCATCTAGAATAATTTGCTCATAAACTTCTTTTGCTGAAGATTTTGCTTTATTCAAACTTTCATTGTTTGGAAGTGAAAGCCATAAGGGGATATCACCAAAAAGCCTCACCAAAGAAAAATAGGACCACGCCCTTACAAAATAAGCATGACCTGCTATATCATTAAAAGTGGTTTCATCTGCAGTTGTAGGTGTATTTGCGGTTTTTATATTTGCGATAGCACCATTGCATCTTGCTATTGACGCATAAAGAGCTCCCCACATGGATTCAGAATCCGCATCATAAATTGGATTTAAGGAAAATAAAGTGGTATTATTAATATTATTTACTCTATTACCCTGTTTACCCGTAGTAAACATTCCTGAATAGCCATTTACCAGAAATATTCTTTGTTCTTGAGCACCATAGGTTGTTAAAGATTCATAAACACCGTCAAGGGCTGCAATTGCGCTTTGTGGAGAATCATATAAAGTTTCATCTAAAAATATTGGATCTTCATCTAGGTTACAAGAATTTGTAATGGTTATGAAAACTGATAAGAGAATTATTTTAAAATTTTTCATGATAAATTTTTTAATTTTTTAAAATGTTGCATTTACCCCAATTAAAAATGTTCTTGCATTAGGCGGGCCATTCCAATCAACACCGTTAATTAAACCAGAATATAGGAAACTTGTAATTTCTGGATTGTAACCACTATAATCTGTGATTGTAAATAAATTTTGACCTGCTATAAATACACTCATTTTAGAGAATAAATTTGATTTTGATACAGGAATATCGTAGTTTATTGTTGCGTTGTTTAAACGCAAATAACTCCCATCTTCAATGATTCTATCTGAAATGGCTGGGCTTCCATTTGTTGTGTACCCGATTCTTGGGTGCGTATTTGATGGGTTTGTAGGTGTCCAGGCATTTTCGTAAGCTCTGGTTAAAATGTTTGCAAAATTTAATCCCTCAGCATTGTCTAATTGTAATAAATTTCCATTTGCTATGTCATTCCCATAAACTCCATTGAACAGTAATGTTGCCGTAAAATTTTTATACGTTAAGTTTAAATTAAAACCATATGTAAAGTCAGGATTAGGGTTCCCTATAAAAGTTCTGTCAAATAAATCTATAACACCATCTCCATTCTGGTCAACAATACGAACATCCCCAGGTACTGCACCTGCAACCAAATCTGCATCACCTGTTTGGTATATACCATTGGTTTCATAACCATAGAACAAACTTGTTTCTTCGCCTTCAACAAATACATTTGCAGGGGCTTTAAAAATATTACCTCTACTAATGTTACTCCCAAAATAAAATGATCTTTGTTCTGCAACTCCATCAATATAAAAATCTTTTAAAGGAATTCCTAGAGATGTTAATTTTGTTTTGTTGAACGCTATATTACCTCCAAAACTTAATTGTAAATCTTCTTTATTTATAATATTCAAATTTAGACCAAGTTCTATTCCTCTATTTGATATTTCTCCTCTATTAATTAAAATATTACTAAATCCTGAAGAAGTTGGAATTGGACTATTTTGCAATAAATCTTTTGTTGTTTTATCGTAAAAATCTAGAGTACCACTAATTACTTCATTTTTTGAAGAAAAGTCAATTCCAAAATTGATTTGCTCTGTAGTTTCCCAGGTTAAATCAGGATTTGCGATATTATTTAAAACCAAAGGAACACTGGTACCATTTTCGGGAGTTCCATACAAATTGCCGTTTACCCCATAATTAGATAACGTTCCGTAAGGCCCAATACCATGATTACCTATCTGACCCCAACCAGCTCTGAATTTCAACTCATTAAAAATATTAAGATTTTTAATAAATTTTTCGTTGTTTGCTCTCCATGCGAGTGCAAAAGAAGGGAAGAAACCATATCTGTTTTCTTTAGAAAACTTAGAAACGCCATCTCTTCTAAATGAAGCTGTTAGTACATATCTGTTATTATAGGTATAATTTGCTCTTCCTAAAAATGAGAATATTTGTTGATCTGATTGCAAAAACCTTAAAGGCTGCGTAATTACTTGACCTAAAAATGGTTGATATATGGTTAGCTCTGTTGTAGGGAAATCTTCTACAGCATAAATGCTATTATCTACATTTCTAACATCGTAAGTTGTTCCGAAAGTAGCATTCACCCGATGTTTTTTAGCAAACGTTCTATTAAACCTTAAAAAATTATTTACTTGATACGAAGTTGCATTTAATGTTGATATTTGTAAAGCCCCGTTTGCATTTAATCCCTGAAAAGTCGTTAAACCATAAAAACGTCTTCTGTCTTTAGTTCTTATATTACCTCCAAATCTTATTTGATAGCTTAAACCCTTAACAGGTAATTTATAGGTTAAACCAATAGACCCAAAATATCTTTTTTCACTTGAAACATCTTTAAAATCATTAATCCAAGCATAAGGGTTTGAAGTTTCTAAATCTTGCTCAATATCTCCTACATCTTGCGTTATAACAGGTCTAAAAGCAATAGCATTTCTTACAAAACTTTGGTTTGAACTACCAATTAAATCGCCGCCTTCAGCAAAATTAGAATCACTAAAAAAACCACTAAATCTTGCTTCTAATTTTAGGTTACTGTTTAAGTTTTGATTTAAATTAATTCTGATATCATTACTTTTAAAACTAGAATTACTTACAATTCCTTCTTGATCATCAAAACCCAAAGAAACATAGTAATTCCCATTTTCACCGCCTCCTGAGGCAGAGGCTCCCATTTTAGTGCTATATCCTATGTCATAGACTTCGTCTTGCCAGTTATAAGTTTGTGCAGCATCAGCTGAAACTGTTGGATTTAAATTAGCATCATATTCAATTCCATAAATTTGGTTATCTGTTATTTGATACCTTGGTAAAGCGTCTGCAGAACCCGGTGTGCCCAACGTACTTCTTGCATCATTTACATAATTAGCGAAACCGATAGCATTTAAAACATCGTATTGTTTATCCATTTCTCGAATGGAAGTATTTACAAACACATTAATTTTTGCTTTTCCTTTTTTCCCTTTTTTTGTAGTTATCAATATTACACCATTTGCTCCTCTAGAACCATATACTGCTGTTGCAGAGGCGTCTTTTAAAACTTGAATACTCTCAATATCTCTTGGGTTTATACCATTTAACCCATTTTGCGTGTTTTGACCTGAGTTTCCAATACCACCTGCAGGAATTACATCTTCACCAGCAGAAGATACAATTATACCATCAATCACATACAAGGGCTCGTTATTACCACGTAAACTATTTGTTCCTCTAATTTTAACACTAATTCCAGAGCCTACAGTAGCACCATTTTGAATTACTTGTACACCTGCCGCTCTTCCTTGCAATAATTGATCTACAGAATTAGATTGATTGGCCACGTCTTCTTTTACCTTTACAGTTGTTAAAGCACCTGTAACGTCCTTTTTTACAACACTCCCATAACCTATAACCACAACTTCCTCTAATTGTGTTTCGTCTGGTTCTAATTTTACGTTAATTTCTTTTTTATTTTTAATGTTTACCTGTTCCGTTTTATAACCTAAGTAAGAGAATATTAAAATACCAGAACTGTTGTTTGGTATTGTGATTTTAAAATTACCATCAAAATCACTGATTGCCCCTAAATTATCAGAATTTTTTATTTGAATCGTTACTCCTGGTAATACATTGCCTGCTTCGTCTTTTACATTTCCAGTAACTATATTGGCTTGAGCATAAATGATTACTGGTAAAAAAAGCAGTATGAAGAACAGTCTTTTCATAATCTTAGATATTGGTTTATTGTGTAGTTTATTAGCTTTAATTAGTTAAATTTAAACTTTTACTTAACAAATATATAAGTATAGCCTTTATACTACTTGTAACTTTTGAGGAAATGAGTATCATATTTGAAGCAAGCATATTGTTATATGAAAAATGCAAATATTTATCCTTTATATTTATAATTAGAAAAACCAGTAGCTAAATAAATTAAAAAACATGAGCTTTAATAAACTTACATGTGTCTTGTTTTTATCAATATTGATGTCTTTTTGTGACTTATTTGGACAAGAAAGTTCAGGTGATTATAATTTTGTTCCCGTAGATGATAATCTGACGCAAAGCGCAATAACATCTATTTTTAAAGATTCAGAAGGTTTTATTTGGATAGCTACTTATGGAGATGGATTGTTAAAGTATAACAGTATAGATTTTAAAACTTATAGCCAAGAACAGAATTCAGAAGAAGGTTCTTTAAACAGTTCTGTAGTGCATACAACTTATCAAGACTCGCAAAAAAATATTTGGGTTGGAACTGAAATAGGACTTAATTTATACAATAGTGAATTGGATAGATTTAAAAGTATATCGCTGTTTAAAGGTGATAAAAAATTAAAGCATGCAATTCATGCCGTTATTGAATATAATGATGAAACACTTCTTTACGGAACTCATGAATATGGTTTATACAAATTAGATAAGAAAACTCTTACATCAAAATCAATTGAATACAAAGAAAAAGCATCTATTAAAAATTTACAAATTAATGCTATTGTTAAGTCTTCTAACGGACGATTTTTAATAGGAACAAATCATGGGTTAATGACTTTTGATCCTTATGATGAAATTCTACAACTGGCTAAATTCAATACTAAAAATGGATATGAAATTATAGATAAACCAATAGAGTCAATGCTTTTAGCCAAAGATAATTCTATTTGGATAGGTACTTTTTCTTCTGGTCTTTACAAAATAACTGATAGTGAAAAAGATTCATATTTAATTGAAAGATTTAAAATATCTGAAAATAGAATTTTATCGATGTCAGAAAAATCTAACTCTAATATATTATGCGCCACAGAAAACGACGGCCTTTTTGAAATAAATTATCAATCCAAAAAAGTTAAAAATTACCTACAAGACAAATTAAATATAAACGGAATAAAATCCAACTCTATTTGGACAGTTTACACTGATGATAAGAATAGGATATGGCTGGGGTATTATAACCAAGGAATTGATTTACATGATGACGAATATCATAAATTTAATTCTCTTAAAAGCTACCCTTACTTACCTAACTCATTAAAATCCAATTCTGTAACTGGCATATCTAAAGACAAATATGGCAGATTATGGATTAGTATGTTTGATGGTGGTGTTGATGTTTACGACGCAAATAGCCAAACATTTACCCATTTAAATGATCAAAAAAATACAATTGCAAAAGGATTAAATAGTTTAGACATTACTACAATTTTTATTGATAGTAAATTTAATACTTGGGTAGGAACTTGGAATTCTGGACTGTACTTTTTAGAAAATGATAGCAAAGAATTCATAAATATTAATACCTCTACAGCAGATAGTGAATTTACATCTAATAGAATAATGAGTTTTGATGAAGATTCCGAAGGAACTATTTGGATAGGTACTTTTTTAAGCGGTTTGTATTCCTATAATTCTGAGAAAAAATTATTCAAGCAACATAAATCATCAGAATTTCTTAAATACAATATTAATTCAAGTAACATCAGAAAAGTATTAGTAGATCACGACGATAATATTTGGCTAGGCTCAAGATCTGGTCTTTACAAGGTAGAAAAAACTAAAAATGGAATTTTTAAAGTTAGCTCTTTAAACAAAAAAATAAACGCAGATTTATTAGCCAGTGACAAAAATAACGAAAGCCCTAACATTGTTTTTAGTCTATTTGAAGACTCAAAAAATAATATTTGGATTGGAACTTTAGGCAACGGTCTTATTACATATAAAACAAATAAAGATACTTTTAAGGAATACAATTTAAATAATGGGTTAATTCATAAAACCGTTTTTTCTATTTCAGAAGATAATAATAAATTTCTATGGATTGCAGGAAACAAAGGTTTGTCTAAATTTAATAGTAGAGAAAATAGCTTTACAAATTTTAATAAAAAAGACGGTTTACTTTCTAACAGGTTCAACTATAATGCGACTTATAAAGAAGACAACAATGTATTGTATTTTGGAAACTCAAAGGGGATAAATTATTTTAATCCAGAAAAAATTATCTATAACAAAGAAAAGCCTTTGGTCTATTTAGCTAACTTAAAAATATCAGATGAAATTATAGAACCATTTAAAGAAAGTAAACTGTTAAAAACAGTAATTTCTAAAACAAAAGAACTTACCTTAAAACATCAACAATCAAACTTTACAATTGATTATTTTGGTATAAATTATACAAGAAGTGAAAATAATCAATATTCGTATTTTTTAAAAGGATATGATAAAGAATGGAATAATGTAGGTTCTATTAGAAGTGCAACTTACAAAAATATACCTCCTGGAAATTACCTTTTTATGGTAAAAGCCTCTAATAATGACGGCATCTGGAATGAAACCCCTGCAACTTTAAAAATTACTATTTTACCTGCTTGGTGGGCAAATAAATTTGCAATAATTAGTTACTTTGTTTTCTTATTGCTATTCATTTATTTCATTTACAGCTTTATAAGCTCTAGAATAAAAGAAAAAAGAACACTAGTTTTAGAAAGGCAAGAGTACAAACAATTTGAAGCACTAAACTCAAAAAAAATCCAATTTTTCACAAATATTTCCCATGAATTTAGAACTCCTTTAACTTTAATTTTAACACCTTTAGAAGACATCATTGAAAACAGTAATCTCCAACTTCCTAGCACTATAAAAGAAAAGCATAACACAATCTATAAAAACGCAAAACGCCTTTCTAGACTAATTAATGAGTTAATGGATTTTAGAAAACTGCAATTCAACAAAATGTCGATTAATGCTTCAAAAATTAATATAGTTCCATTTATAGAAGAGGTTGTTGGTCATTTTGAAGAAGAAGCATTGCTTAAAAACATTATTTTATCCGTAGAATATGATCATGATAATTTTACGATTTGGTCAGACCCTTCTATGTTAGAAAAAATTATTTTTAATTTATTATCAAATGCTTTTAAAGCGACACCAAACGAAGGATTAATTACCGTGCAAATAAACAATCCAACAGACTTAATTTTACTTCCATTAGTAAACGAAAAAGAACCGGTTAAGGCACTTGAAGTCATTATAAAAGACACAGGACTTGGTATAAAAAAAGAAAACCTAAATAAAGTTTTTGATAGGTTCTACCAAGCAAACGAAATTAACGAACAATATTATGGAGGCACAGGTATAGGTTTAGAGCTCGTAAAAAGTTTTGTGGATTTGCATAAAGGCAAAATAATTTTAACCAGTAAAGAAAATAAAGGAACACAGTTCAAAATATATTTTCCTTTTGGTTATGATCACTTAAAAGATAAAAATCTTAACAAAGAGGATGCAAAAGCCATAAATCAATATTCAGAATCTGAAAATAAAAAGGAGGAAGAAGAACAGTTAACTGCCGATAAAGAATTAAATAATAAAAAAATAGTCTTATTAGTTGAAGATAATGTTGAACTAAGAACTTATATAAAAAATGAATTAACCAACGATTATTACATAAAAGAGGCATCAAATGGTTTAGAGGGTTTAGAAAAGGCTAATAAATACATCCCAGATATTATAATTACTGATGTTATGATGCCCATAATGGATGGATTTGAGTTTTGTGAGAGAATTAAAAGCGATATTAAAACAAGTCATATTCCCATATTAATGGTCACTGCAAAAGGCATGCAAATAGATAAGTTAAAAGGTATAGATTCTGGTGCTGATGTTTATTTAAACAAGCCTTTTAATATGAAAGTATTAAAGTCTTATTTAAATCAATTAATTACAAGCAGGCAAATATTATTTGACAAATATTTTAATAGTGTAAGTACAACAATAGATTCAAATAATACAACATCATTAGATAAAGAATTTATGAATAATGTATTATCCTACATAAATGAAAATATAAATGATGAGAAATTAAATGTCGAGAATTTAGCAGGAGAGCTATTTTTAAGCAGAAGTAAATTATATCGAAAAATTAAAGCCCTAACTGGAGATACTGCAAATGAATTTATTAGAAAAGTTCGTTTAGAAAAGGCAAAACAAATTATAGAAGGCACAGAATATACAATTAGTGAAATTTGTTATAAGGTTGGTTTTTCTTCACCATCATATTTCACTAAATGTTTTAAAGATCATTTTGGTGTTTTGCCCACAGAAATCAGAGAAAACTGAATTAAGTAATTTTTGCTAAAAAAATTACAATTTCTCTACTTTATCATTTACTAATTTGTAGTATTTTTTACTCTCTTTACATTTTGCAAAGCCATCTTCGTTAAACTTTAAAGTATGCCCATATTCACTAACCCAACCAATTTGTTTAGATGGATTGCCTACTACTAAAGCATAAGGTAAAACCTCTTTAGTTACTACTGTACCAGCTCCTATAAATGCATATTCGCCAATTGTATTGCCACAAATAATTGTTGCATTCGCGCCAATACTTGCACCTTTTTTAACAACTGTCTTTAAATACTTATTTCTTCTTATTATTGCGCTTCGAGGGTTTATTACATTGGTAAAAACCATAGAAGGCCCTAAAAAAACGTCATCTTCGCAAGTAACGCCTGAATAGATCGAAACGTTATTCTGAACTTTTACATTTGTACCTAAAACTACATTTGGAGAAACTACAACATTTTGTCCTAGATTACAATTTTCACCAATTTTACTATTAGACATTATGTGACTAAAATGCCAAATTTTAGTCCCTTTTCCTATTTTACAACCTTCGTCGATAACTGCAGTTTCGTGGGAGAAATAATCCATAGAATAGTTCATTAAATTTATATTGATGTTACTTCCGTCTCTTAATATTTAAAAGATAGTAAAATTTAATCTCTTACATATCAAAAATAATAAATAATGATAAACAACTTTTTAAAGCTTAAAAAATTATTCTTTACAATAAATGAATATATTTGGTTATCAAAACTATTTTTTTGAATAATATAAATACTAATAATTTCGACTTTCTAAGAGTTGTTTTTGCTTTAACAGTAGCTATCGTTCATTTTATTTTTTTAAGTGAAATTGATTCGTTACAAGCCTGTAGAGCTTATTTTAATTCTAGATTGGCCATAGATGGCTTTTTCATCATTAGTGGTTTTTTAATTGCCAAAAGCTTTCATAAAAGTAACTCATCAAAAAATTACATAGTAAAACGGATCAAAAGAATATTTCCTGCTTATTTTATCTTGATTTTTATTTGCGCTGTATTTTTAAGTTTTCTTTCAAGTTATTCTGCTGAAAACTACTTTTTAAATATTCAATTTTGGAAATACTTACTAGCTAACTTTAGTTTTCAAAATTATATTGAACCCTGTCTTCCTGGAGTTTTCACAGGTAATAAGGTTTGCGCTGTAAATGGTGCTTTATGGACTATAAAACTCGAAGAAGCTTTTTATCTTTTACTTCCTGTTTTTTACTGGTTAGTGAATTCAAAAAAAATAAATATTTATTTTTTAAGTATTTTAATGTACTTATCATCAATTATATATTATAATTATTTTCTTGAAAATGATATGTACAGAATAGCAAAACAATTGCCTGGTGCCATGGCTTTTTTTGTATCTGGAATACTTCTTTTTAATAATTTTTCTTATTTCTATAAAAAGAAAAAACTATTCATTCTGCCTTGTATTATTGTATTTCTTTTAGAACACTATGTTTTTCAAATTCAAGTATTAAAGCCCATTGCGTTTAGTGGTATTGTATTTTATATTGCGTACAGTTTTAAGTTTTTGAACAATTTTGGGAAGTATGGCGATTTTACATATGGCATTTACATCTATCACTATCCTATTATACAAATACTAGTATTTACCGGGTTTTACAAAACACAAAATATTGCAATAACAGCATTAATAACCTTTATTTTAATTTTACTTTTAGCTGTATTTTCTTGGCATTATATTGAGCTTCCATTTTTATCTAAAAACAGGAAATTAAGACAACAAAATTTATCTTCAAACTAAAAGAAGTAAAATGTAAAAACCCAACTTAAATAGCTGGATTTTTGTCCTGTTATTTATTAAAAAAATTAATCAACTCTAAAAGTAATTGGCAAAGTATATCTAACTTTTACTGGTTTATCTCTCTGTTTACCTGGAGTAAATTTTGGTAGTTTATTGATTAAATCTTTAGTTTCTTTTTTCAATTTTATATGTGGTGCTCTAATTTGAATATCTACAACTTCTCCTTTATCATTAATAATAAACTGCGTATTAATTCTATATTTTCCGGAATTTAAACCTAGGTCATTAGCCAAACCAACATCAAAATTTCGTTGTACAAACTTCATCATCTTTTTATCGAAACATTTTTTATTCTCTTGTTTTGATAAACCTTCACAGCCTTTAAAAACCGGAGCATTTTCTATCAAAATAAAAGGAACGGTCTCTTCTGGCTCCTTATCTACAGGTTCATCAACTGTAACAACAGTATCTATATCCAATTGAATTGGAGCGTCTTCCTCTGGCAAATCAATAATAGTTTCTTTGATGTCGTTATCTGCTTTATTAATTTTTTCGTCAGGAATAAAAAGGTTAGTTGGTTGCGATTGAATTTGTTGTTTAGGCTTGGGTTCTCTGGTAAATTCATAAGGTTGATCAAAAGAAATACTGACTATTTCAACTGGTTCAGGATTTGAAATTGCTAAAATCCTTTCAGGCGTTTCGTGTTCTAAAATAACATAAACAATAAAGAGTACGAGTACAAGCCCCAACTGTGTAAAAATGGTTGAGAACTTTTCTAACTGTTTGGTTGGTAATTTTTTTACGTTTTTCATAATTAGAAAGTTTTAAATTGTTAAAACCTTATGAAATCAAATAATGTACCAAAATACGTGTATTCAGATATTTAAAATAAAAAATTTTAATTTTAAGTAGTAATCTTGTGAAAAATATTTGCTTAATAAGAAAGAATAATTATGCTTTTACTGCTTAATTATAAGCTTTTTTGTTATGATTTTATCATCAACTTTTGCCCTTATAAAATATACTCCAGACGCCAAATCAGAAACTGGGATAACAATTTTAGAATTATCAAAGATTTTATTTCCAATTACTTTATCTCCTAAAATTCCAAAAATTTCTATACTTTTAGTGATAGAATCACTATTAGACAATGAAATAGTTACATTTTTTCTTGCTGGATTTGGATACACTATTAAACTTGAAACTTCATTGTTAAAACTAGAAATTGATAAAACGCTAGAATTATTTGCTGTTAATGTAAAAGTACCATCATCTGAATTTGTACTTTTACTAGAAGTTGAGGATTCCATCCAAACTTTTAAGTAATAAACATCACCTGGAGTTAAATTTGTTAAAGAAAGGTTTAAACCGCATGTTAAGGCGGATGTACTTGAGCAAGATTCATATATTGCAAATTTTAATAATCCACCAAAACCAGAACCTTCAATACTAAACTCTCCAGAATCTGGTACTATTATAGAATACCAAACATCGGCGATAATTGTTCCTTCAACACAATCTGTTGCATTTGCAAATGTTCCACTATTTATATCACCAGGTGTTTGTTGTCCAAAAACTAATGGTATTGCATAAGAGCAGTCGTCATTCGCTGGAGCGCAATCTCCAGAAAAGCTGGAGTTGGCATCTTTATTTGTCCAATTTGTTTCACTAAAACTTACATCATCCACTTCAATACAAGATAGGTTTGGGTTTCCTGTTGCACTAAAGGTTGTAATTTTTGTGTTATTCCCGTTCTTTAAGGTTAAACTCTCTAAATTATTATCGTCAACATCGATCCAAATTAAATTAGTGTTCTCTCTAATATCAACTGTTTTTAACTCATTTTCATTTGCTATAAAAGCTAATAGATCTTTATTAGACAGTAAATTTATTATACTAATTTGATTTTTATAACAAGAGAGGCTCTCTAATTTTGCGAGCATAAAAACATCTATATTGGAAATGCTATTTTCTCCAATATCTATAGTTTCATCTGATGGTAATTTTAATAATGCAGAAATTATTCTTTCCGATATATCGAGTCCTGCTCATGAATTTTACCATACTCTTCTCATAGAGAATGACCCTGAGCTTATTGAGCCAACTGTAATCGAAAATTCTCTTACAGTAATTCTCAATGTAGGTGTGATTAACAATGATACGCCACTTATTTTGAATAATATTATTGAGACTGAAACTACAAAAAATGGAGAAGTAATTTCACATATGGTTGAATATAATGGAATTTCATACGGCTATGATCAAGTTGATCAATACATCATGACAATTACTCGTAATGGTGAGTTTACTGATGAATTTCGTAATGAGATAACTGA